>CAYVGI010000017.1:0-49780 GCA_964451095.1 uncultured Anaerolineaceae bacterium | reverse complement strand
CCCCCCCCCCCCACCCCCCCCGCCGCCCACCGCCCCCCCCCCGCCCCCGCCCCCCGCCCCGGCGGGTAAATGCGCCCCACATTATAGTGCCGGGCAGCGGTGGTGCATTGGTCACAAAAAATGCTCCTTTTGACTACCGCCGAACAGTCCCTAAGCATACTGTGACTCTTTACAAACGAAGATAGACTGAGTTCGAGACTTCAACCAGACTGGTCACTTACCATGTCCCAAGTATTTAATCGCAGAGCCAATACAATTGCACGTCTTAGTTTGCTCGTGGCAGTGATAACGGGAGTTATAGCCCTGACTGCAATCGTCGTGTTTGAGCGTTCGCCGTACACGAAGGATTCTGTTGGGCTGGCAATTGCACAACCTGTGCGGTTTAGCCACTCACTGCACAGCGACCAGCTTAACATTAGCTGTCGCTATTGTCACGAGAATGCGGAGCTTGCCTCTTATGGCGGCATCCCGGATACGCACACCTGTATGTCGTGCCACTCGCAGATTGCGACGTACAGTGAGTTGCTGGCGCCAGTGCGGGCGAGTTACGCCACTGGTGAACCTTTGGAGTGGAATAAGGTCCATGACCTCGCACAGCACGTTTATTTTAACCACAGCGCCCATGTGAACAATGGGTTTGCGTGTGAGACGTGCCATGGGCGGGTCGACCAGATGCAGCTTGTTTGGCAGGCAGAGCTGATGTCTATGCAGTGGTGCCTGGAGTGCCACTGGAACCCGGAGGAGTACATCCGCCCGGTGGAGCACGTGTACACGTTCGGTTATGAGTACCCGGAGAACCAGACGGAGATCGGGCTACAACTTATCGAAGAGCGTGGCATTAACGTGGACTATCTGGACAACTGCAACGTTTGTCACCATTAGGGGAAGAGCATGATGCCGAGTGAAACACAGAACATGAACAACCAGGGCACGCCCGACAGTAAATCCTCCCAAGAGGTGATTTGGCGTAACAACGATGAGCTAGCCGCCCACAAGGATTTTGAGGCGTTCCTGAAGGAGAAGTTCCCGAGGGAAGCTGCCATTTTGAAGGGGACGGGCATGAACCGCCGTTCGTTCCTGAAGCTGATGGGTGCCTCATTGACGTTGGCAGGGTTCAGTTTGCAGGGGTGTGCACCGGCAGCGCCATCTGGCGAGAAGATTGTGCCGTATGTGCGGATGCCGGAAGAAGTGCTGCCAGGGCGGACGACGTCGTTTGCGTCTGCAATGACGCTGGGTGGTTACACCACAGGCGTATTGATCGAGACGCAGACGGGACGCCCGACGCGGTTGGACGGCAACCCGGATCATCCGGCGACGCTGGGCAGCAGCAACCCGTTCATCCAAGCTTCCATATTGGAACTGTACAACCCGGATCGCTCGGTTTACGTGCGCCAGCAGAGTGAAGACGGCACCGGTAACCGCATTAGCACATGGGAAGACTATGTGGCGGCGGTTGAGACGGTGCTCGCTGAGGCGGGCGACGGTGCTGGGCTGCGCATCCTGACGGAGACGGTGACGTCGCCGACGGTGGCACGCCAGCTTAATGAACTGGCAGAGCAGTACCCGGCGATGCGCTGGTACCAGTATGAGCCGACGGCACGCGACAATGTGCTGGCAGGCGCGAACTTGGCGTTCGGTGAGCCGGTGAACACGGTTTACCAGTTCGCAGAGGCGGCGGTTGTGGTGTCGCTGGACGGTGACTTCATGAACACGATGCCGGGCAGCTTGCGCTATGCGCGGGACTTCTTCGCGGGGCGGCGGATACGCCCAGAGGGTGGTGACACGACGATGAACCGCCTGTACGCGGTGGAGAGCACGCCGACAAGTTCCGGCGCGGTTGCTGACCACCGGGTGAAGGTTCGCGCAAGTGAGGTGGAAGTGTTCGCGCTGGCGCTGGCAGATGCGCTGGGCGTGGACGGCGGTGCGGCAGCAAGTGAAGCGCCGTGGGATGCGGCAGTGTTCGAGGCGATTGTGGCAGACCTGGAAGCGAACCGTGGCGCGGCAGTTGTGGTGCCGGGCGATGAAGCTTCCCCGGTGGTGCACGCGCTGGTACACGCGATTAACGCGGAGCTAGGCGCGGTGGGCAGCACTGTTGTGTACACAGAGCCTGTGCTCGCAAACCCGGTCATCCAGCATGACGATATCCGTGAGCTGGTTGGCGAGATGGAAGCGGGCGACGTTGAGGCGCTGTTCATTATCGGCGGCAACCCGGTTTACAACACGCCTGCGGACGTTGCGTTTACGGAAGCGCTGGCGAATGTGCCGTTTAGTGTGCACCTCGCGCCGTACAACGATGAAACATCACTGCTGAGCACATGGCATGTGCCGGAAGCACACTTCGTGGAGGAGTGGGGCGACGGGCGTGCTTACGACGGCACGACAAGTGTTGTGCAGCCGCCGATTGGTCCGCTGCTGGACACGGTACGCTCCCCGGTGCAGATGTTGGCACTGCTGCTGGGCGATGACCGCCGCAGCTACGACATTGTGCTGGGAACGTGGCAGGAACAATACGAAGGCGATGACTTCGAAGGTTACTGGCGCAATGTGCTGCACTCCGGTGCGGCAGCAGACAGCGCGGCAGAGACAATAGAGCCGAGCCTGGTCGGGAGCTTCGCGGACGATGTTGCTGCGGGCACGACCGCGCCGGGAACGGGCATTGAGTTGGTGATTCGCCCGGACACGGCTGTATGGGACGGACGCTTTGCTGCGAACCCATGGCTGCAAGAGCTACCACGCCCGTTCACGAAGGTGACGTGGGATATGGTGGCGATGGTTAGCCCGACGACGGCAGACGAGCTTAACGTACGGACGGAAGATCTGATTGAGCTGACGTACGAAGGCAACGTCATGCAGGCACCTGTGCTGGTGACGCCTGCCCACCCGGACGGCACGATTACGGTGACGCTGGGGTATGGGCGCGGGCTGGGCGGAGATGTCGAAGCGGGGATGGCGTTTAATGCCTACACCGTGCGGACGGCAGATGCCCCGTGGGGTGGTGGCGTGGTGGAAGTGAACCGCCTGCGCCAGAACTACGCGATTGCGCGTTCCCAGGTGGACATGGAAGAAGTGAACGAGGCGCTGCACCCGCCTGTGCGGACGGCAACGCTGATCGACCTGTTGGAAAACGGCGAAGACGTGATTGAGTACGAGTTGCTGACGGAACCCTCGCTGCTGCCGGAATTTGACTATTCCGGTGGGTACAAGTGGGGCATGTCCATCGACCTGACCTCCTGCATGGGCTGTAACGCCTGTGTGGTTGCCTGCCAAAGCGAGAACAACATCCCGGTTGTGGGCAAGGACGAGGTGATTAAGGGGCGCGAGATGCACTGGATTCGCGTTGACCAGTATCACGAGGAAGAGGACGACCACACGTACTTCCAGCCGGTGCCATGTATGCAGTGTGAAAACGCGCCGTGCGAGCAGGTTTGCCCGGTACAGGCGACGGTTCATGGCGATGAGGGCATTAACCAGATGGTGTATAACCGCTGCATTGGTACGCGGTACTGCTCTGCAAATTGCCCGTACAGTGTGCGCCGCTTCAACTTCCTGGACTACATTGACGAGTCGCCAGTGCTGATGGAACAGCGTAACCCGAACGTATCGGTGCGGGTGCGCGGCGTGATGGAGAAGTGCACTTACTGCGTACAGCGCATTAAGCAGGCACGCTCCGACGCACAAGTTGACAGCCGACGCATCCGCGATGGTGAAGTGATGCCCGCGTGTGCGGTTGCCTGCCCGACGGAGGCGATTGTCTTCGGGGATTTGAATGACGAGACGAGCCGTGTTGCTGCGGAACAGTCACAGCCGCATGATTTTGGCATGTTGGCGGAACTGGGTACGCGCCCACGCACGACGTACCTCGCGCGGATTTACAACCCGAACGAGGCTGCCGGTGCAGATGGTTCGTCGGAAGAAGCCGAAGCGTAAGGAATAGAGGACTACTCTTATGTTCAGACGAAATAAACCTTTGCGCTCCCCGGGGCAAACCACTGCCATCCCCGTGCAGCCGCCGATGCGGGAAGCGGGGAGTATCACCGATCAGATCAGCGATACGATCTTCACGGGTACACCGTTGTGGTGGTGGATTGGCTTCCTGATTTCTGGCGGGTTGCTGACGATGTTCGGCGTCACGGTGGGCTACCTGTTGTGGTTCGGCGTGGGTATTTGGGACATCAACATCCCGGTGGTGTGGGGGTTCGGTATTGTGAACCTCGTGTTCTGGATCGGTATCGGTCACGCGGGCACATTTATCTCCGCCGTGCTGCTGCTGCTGCGCCAGCACTGGCGCAGCGCGTTTAGCCGCTTTGCGGAGGCGATGACGCTGTTCGCGCTGGCGGTTGCGGGTTTGTTCCCGCTGCTGCACCTGGGTCGGCTCCAGTTTGCTTACTGGATCTTCCCGTACCCGAACACGCTGCAACTGAACCCGAACTGGCGCAGCCCGCTGGCGTGGGACGCTTTCGCTATCAGTGTGTATGGGCTGGTGTCCTTGTTCTTCTGGTATGTTGACCTGGTGCCAGACCTGGCAGCGATGCGCGACAAGACGGACAACGGGTTCCTGAAGTTCTTCTACGGGGCGCTTTCTACGGGGTGGCGCGGTGACGCGGAGCACTGGGAGCGACTGCACAACGCGAGCTACCTGTTCGCGGCGATTGCAACACCGCTGGTGATTTCGGTTCACAGTGTGGTTGGTTTGGACTTTGCGATTGCGAATACGATCGGCTGGCACCATACGATCTTCCCGCCGTACTTTGTGGCAGGGGCGGTGTTTAGCGGGTTTGCGATGGTTGTCATTGTGGGTGCGGGCTTGCGGCGGGCATATGGGCTGCAAGACATCATCACGATAGACCATATGGAAAACGCGGCGAAGTTCATTCTCATCACGGGCATGATGGTGGGCTACGGCTACTTCATGGAAATCTTCACGGCATGGTACCTGATGCATGAGGGTGAAGTGGCGGTGACGCTGGAGCGCCTGAACGGACCGTACGCGGCGTTCTTCTACATGATGGTGTTCTTCAATGTGCTTCTCATCCAGGCGTTGTGGTTCAAGCGTGTGCGGCGCAGCATCCCGCTGTTGGTGTTGATCTCTATCGGGGTGTTGATCGGCATGTGGCTGGAACGCTTTGTGATTATCACGATGAGTTTGCAGTTCTCGCACACAGCGGGTGCCTGGGAGTTCTTTAACGCGGGCTTCTGGGATTGGATGACGCTGATCACGCCGTTTGGCTTGTTCGGTACGCTGCTGTTCCTGTTCATCCGTGTGCTGCCCATCATCCCGATTTACGAGGCAGAGCAGCTTGCAGCGGAGGAGAGTCACTAATGGTTAGCGCACAAGCACAAGCAAGCGATTGCATGTTTGGCATCGCTGCGGAGTTTGAGGACGGCGAGGCACTGCTAGAAGCGGCGGAGAAGGCACGCGAGGCAGGTTACGAGAAGATGAAGGCGTATTCGCCCTACCGGGTAGAAGGACTGGCGGAGGTGCTGCGGCAAGATGCCAATGTGCTGCCGTGGTTCGTGCTGCTGGGGTTGATTTTGGGCGCGTTCCTTGCCTTTTTGATGCACTACTTGACGGATGTGGTGGTGTACCCGATCAACATCGGGGGGCGCCCGTTCTACAGTTGGCAGGCGTTCACGATCATCACGTTTGAGGGTGCGATTTTGGGTGCGGCGCTGGTGAATTTGATCCTGTTGTTTGGGCTGTCTAACTTGCCGCTGCCGTATCACCCGATCTTCAATACGCCGAACATTGAGTTGGCGTCGCGCAATCGCTTCTTCCTGTGCATTACGGTGTACGACAAGAAGTTTGACACGGAAGAGACGACTGCGTTTATGCAGAGCTTAGATGCGTTGAATGTGAGTGAGGTGCAATGCTAATGAAGCACCGTATCGAGAAGATCATTGTCCTGGTTTGTGTGGTTGCTGGCGCGGTTGTGCTGGCGGGCTGCGGGAACCTGGCAGAGCAGCCAAAGCTGCATGACCCGTATGCGGAAAGCCCGATCTACAGTGAGAACCAGGTGTTCGACACGGCGGCACGTATTCCGCTGCCGGAGTCGGTACCGGTAGGGTTCGAGCGGGCGGATGAGCACCTGTACAACGGGACGATTGATGGTGAGTTTGCTGATACGTTCCCGTTCCCGATCACCCGTGAGGTGATTATGGAAGGCAAGCAGGAGTTCGACAGCTACTGTACGCCGTGCCACGGTTATGCTGGCTATGGCGATGGGGTGCTGAGCGAAGAAGGCTTCCCGCCGCCTGCGTCCTACCATGACCCGGACATCCGCAACAAGCCGGTTGGCAGTTACTTCCAGTCCATCACGGATGGGCAGGGGGCGATGTACAGCTATGCGGCACGGGTGACACCGGAAGAGCGTTGGGCAGTGATTGCGTACATCCGCACGCTGCAATACAGCCAGAATGCGCCGTTTGACGAGCTGCCGGAAGAGTTGCGCTCGCAGATAGATCGCGTGGAGCAATAGGAGTCGAATTATGGCAACGAATCAAGCAAGTCGGCGACCATCTCCGCCAGATAATGAGCGGTTGGGTGTGAACTTTGGCTGGTTGTCCCTGTGGAGCTTTGCGCTGCTGGGGCTGATGTCCATCGTGCTGGCGGTGTTCTGGTATGGGTATGTTTTCTATCCGTTCGAGCGGTTGGAAGAGTTCCCAACGGAACCGCTGCGTGAGCAAGTGCCGCTTTCCATTATGCCAGCATTGCCGGAGAGCCTGACGGTGTTTTACGACGGGCTGAACGATGAGCAGCGTGAGCTGCTGGACGGCTTCGGTGCGGCGAATGTGGAGGCGAACACGGTTCGCGTGCCGCTAGAGATGGCAATAGATATGATGCTGGAAAACGACGGGTTCCCGGTTGCGGAACAGGCGTCGGAAGAAGGCACGACTGAGTAGATACCAACAAGGGACGCAGGGGGTGGAACTAGCTTTCTGTCAAAAGTCCCTTTGGTTATTTTCATCGCTGTAACTAACATAGAAGTCCTAAGGAGGAAGGATACATCGATGAGCGACAAAGACGTAGTTGTGGTCGAAGAAGAAAGCGTAGTATGGGCAAATGACCGTGTGCCGGACCCGTGGAAGGGTTTGTTCACCAATGATGAGTGGCTGATGCACGACATCGTGGTGAAGGCATCCTATGGTTTCCTGGTGATTGCGATTATCGCACACACACTGGTGTTCATCTGGAGACCGTGGCTGGGCGGCTGATGCAGCCTGCCACACGCCGATTGTAGCCAAGCATAGCAAAAGGAGCGTTTAGTAACATGAACCCCGAAGATCGTCCAGTACAGTTCCGTACCATTATGCTGCTCTACATCCTGTTGGGGATTGGGGTGGCGCTGACGATTCACTTTATTCTGTTGAGTACCCAGGCGTACAACTGGTTCAACCTCGGTACATAACAGCGAATGTGCTGCCGCTGCGGCGGTGGTAAACAACAGTAAGGGGGGAGGGGTATCGCAGGTGAATGCGGTTGCCCTTTACCTCCCTTGCATCTCAATTTGCGACAAATGAAGGGCAGAAAGCGGAATAAGCCATGACCTACAGAGCAATAACGGGAACCGTAATTGGCGATGACGATCCTGTACGCGGGAAACGTCCTGCCATAGAACGCGCATTAGAGGGCGAAGTTGTAACCTTCGCTGAGGTTGAGAAATATTATCAGAAACCCGGCGGAACCCTGATGCACGCCTGGTTCGGTGCAGATCCGTTTGATTTTTGGATCGGACGCTTTTATGTAGGGACATTTGGCATCCTTTCCTTAGCTGGGATCGTGCTGGGCACCCTGTTTTACTTTTACCAGGTGTACATTATTGAGGGCGTGCGCTGGAATATTTTGCAGGCACGGCTAGACCCACCGCCGATTAGCAATGGGTTGTCGCTTGCGGGACCGGGCGAACCGGGCTTTATGTGGCAGTTGATTGTGTTCTCGGCGACGTTGGCGTTTGTGGGCTGGATGATGCGCCAGGTTGACTTGTCTCGGAAGCTGGACATGACCTACGAGATACCGATTGCGTATGGCGCGGTGGTTTCGTCTTGGGTTACGTTGCAGTTCTTGCGCCCGATTGCAATGGGGGCGTGGGGCAACGGCTTTGCACTGGGCATTACACACCACCTGGACTGGGTTTCCAACATTGGTTACCAGTACTTCAACTTTTTCTACAATCCGTTCCATGCGATAGCGATTTCGCTGTTTTTCCTCTCCGCATTTATTCTGTCGCTGCACGGGTCGTTCATATTGATGATGGCGAACCGCCCGATGAAGAGCGAAGAAAGCGTGGACTCGTTCGCACGCAACATCCAGGGCTACAGCATCGGTGAGATTGGTATTCACCGCCTGGCATTTTGGGTGGCAGTGCTTTCTGTACTGTTTGCGAACCTGTGTATTTACGCTAGCGGAACATTCATTGCGGACTGGACGGGCTTCTGGGATTGGTGGACGATTCTACCGATTTGGCAGGGCTTCTCGTTCGCAACGGCAACAACCGGGTTAACGGTGCTGGGTGTGGTGGTTTGGCGTGGACGCCGCGACCTGCCCGCAGACGTGGAAGAGTTTGAGTACGGCGGGATCGGGCTGGAGACGACGGCGATTAAGCGCCCGTATCAGGTTCGCCTGCTGGAGCGGTTCTTTGACCTGGGGCAGTTGGGTCCGATCTACATTGGTACTGCTGGTGTGGTCTCGCTGTTTGCGGGGACGCTGGCGCTGTTCTTCATTCTGGAAGACTTCATGTTCCAAGTGGGCTACGACCCGATTGCATTCTCGCGTGAGTTCTGGGTGCTGGCAGTGAACCCACCGCCCGGCACAGGTTTTACGGCGGACGGCTGGCGCGAAGGCGGCGTTTGGATCGTCGTGACGTTCCTGCTGCACCTCTCCGTGATTACCTGGGCAATCCGCATTTACAACCGCGCCCGCGCCGCGAAGATCGGGCAGCAGTTGCTGTGGAGCTTCATTGGGGCGCTGTTCCTGTACTTCGCTATCTACCTCATTCGCCCGCTCATCACAGGGGGCTGGGCACAGGCACCGGGGCAGGGCTTTAGGGCAGTGCTGGACTGGACGAACAACCTGAGCGTGCAGTATGGCAACTTCTACTACAACCCGTTCCACATGTTGTCCATCTTCTTCCTGTTCGGCTCTACTTTGCTGCTGGCAATGCACGGTTCGACCATTGTTGCTAGCTCCAAGTATGGGTCTTACCGGGAAACTGAGGAAATGATGGCAGAGGGCACCGGTACGCAGCGCTCGCAGTTGTTCTGGCGCTGGTGCATGGGCTTCAACGTGAACTCGAAGTCAATTCATACCTGGGCGATTTGGTTCGCGGCAGGTGTGGCGATTACAGGCGGCATTGGCGTGCTGCTAACGGGCACAGTCATCAACGACTGGTTTGACTGGGCAGTTCAGTCCGGCTTTGTAGCACCGCCGTTCTAACGATAGGCATTCGAGGTTGGTGTGGGGCATTGTGCCCCGCACCGACGCCGTAACGCAACACATTCCGGTTAGGGGGAACCAGTAGAACCGGACGAGTACGACTGCAATTTTTGATAGACCACCTAAGAAGGCATGGGGAAGAATATGTTTGGTCGACTAATAGAAGGCGCAATCGGTGGCAAGCGCAGCGTGTTCATTGCCATTTTCGGAGTGGTCACACTGGTGCTCGCCGGGTCTGCCTGGGCAATCCTTGCCTGGATTAACTTCATTGTGAGCGATGTGGACCAAGTGGAAGTCGTTGCTGACTTAAACGCTTTGTCTCCGATTTACGTTGACTACTACTCCGATGTGGAGGAGTACGTCAGTGCTGATTCCTACGTGGCAATGGGTAACTACGCGCAAGACTACCCGATGCCGCAGAACGTGCAGGTTTTGGAAGGGCTGACGACGCACGAGGTGAATGGCTACATGCTGAACCACTTTGTGGCGGGGCTGCAAGTGAACTGTACGTACTGCCACAGCCTGAACAACTTCGCGGCAGATTACTGGGGCGACCCGGAAGCTGAAGCAAACAAGTGGCGGGCACGCCAGCACCTGCGCATGTCGCAAGACCTGAACCAGCAGTGGCTGAACATGCTGCCGGAGCTAACGCCGGACAAGCAGCCGTACGGTGCGCAGATCACCTGTGCGACATGCCACAACGGGCAGGCGCAGTTTGCGACGTATCGCAACGAGGCAGAGAGCTTCCTGCCGGATGACTTCCGCCTGCGGCTGGAGCCGGATGTGGTGTACGCGGTGGACGAGCAAGGTCACTTGAACGTGAACGGGCGCAACGACATCGGCTTGGATAGTACGCAGTACAACCAGCAGGTGATGTACCACATGAACGCCAGCATGAACGTGGGCTGTACACACTGCCACAACTCGCGCTACTTCCCCAGCTACGAAGTGCCGGCGAAGTACTACTCTATGCAGATGTTGCAGATGACGCAGTACATCCAGAACACCTACGGCGACATCCTGGGCGGCAATGACGCTTCGTGCTACATGTGTCACCGTCAGGCAGTGGTGCCGGGTGGCTCTGCGCAGAGCATTGATGTGATGCCGGATACGATTGCATCGCAGCCGATACTGCCACTGCCAGACATCTTCCAGATGGAGCCGGAGGACCTGCCAAACCAGGGTTACAGCACAGGTGTTGTGCCCGAAGGCGAGGCGTATGAGACGATGCCGGAAGACATGGACGGCGAGACCGAAATGAGCATGAACGCCGAGTAGTGTACCTCGTGGGGTGCGGTGGTGGTCATCTGCCGCTGTGCCCCTAATGAGGCAATGTGACTGTCAACGAAAGTAAGACGCATGGAACGGCCCTTTAGCACAACCAAGACAACATTCGCCGCAGAGCGCCCGGCGTTTTTGCAGTTTATCAAGCTGATGAAGCCGATTACGTGGTTCGGTCCGACGTATGCGATTATGTGCGGGGCGGTTGCGAGCGGCGCGACAGGCTGGAATGTTGCCGATGTGAGCCGGGTTCTGCTGGCGATGGTGATGGCGGGACCGTTGTTGTGTGGTGTTTCCCAGGTGATTAACGATTACTTCGACCGGGAAGTGGACGCGATTAACGAGCCGAACCGCCCGATTCCGTCGGGGGCGATCAAACTGTGGCAGGTGGCGGTGATGGTGCTGCTGCTGGTGCCGCTGGGCATTGGTATTTCGTTGTACCTGGGGCGGGAAGTGTTCCTGTTTACGGGTATCGGGCTATTTTTCGCGGTGGCGTACAGTGCGCCGCCAGTGCGTGCAAAGCGCAACGGTTGGGCGGGTAACTCCGTGGTGGCAATCTCCTATGAGGGGTTGGCATGGATGGCGGGGCACGCGGCGTTTGCGCCGCTGACGGGCGCGAGTGTGTTAATCGCGCTGCTGTACTCGTTTGGATCGCATGGAATTATGACAATTAATGATTACAAGAGCATCGACGGCGATAAAGCAAGCGGTATCAACACGATCCCGGTGCTGCACGGGACAACCTGGGCGGCGTGGTCGATTGTGGCGACGATGAACCTGGCACAGCTAGGGGCAATCGCTGCGTTTGCGCTATGTGGGCAAACGTGGGCGGCACTGCTTATCGCGGTCATTCTGGTGGCGCAACTGCCGATTCAGCGCAGTTTTTTGCGCAATCCAGAGGAGCTTTATTTGAAGTTTAGTGCAATTGGCGTCAATTTCTTCGTTTGGGGGATGCTGGTGGCAGCGATTGGGCTGCGTGGGCTGTAGTGCCCAGCTAGCTTCCGGTTGCAGGCAGGGGGAATTGCCGTAGCAGCCGCGTGAATTGACGTTTTAATAAAAACAGGGAAGGTTAGGATAGCGATGAAACCGATTGTTGTCGTGGGGGCATCCGTAGGCGGTTCTACCGCTGCGAACACGCTAGCTGAGGCTGGTGTTCCGGTCATTTTACTTGAGCGTGATCTCTCCTTTGTGAAGCCATGCGGGGGCGCACTGCCGCCGATTGCGTTCACAGAGTTCGATATTCCAGAGGAACTTATCTCGCGCAAAATCCACAACGCGCAGATTAACTCCCCAACCAAGCGCATAGCGCACATTAAAATTGAAGGTGTAGACGAGGGCAAAGAGGCTTACGTGGCGATGGCGTGCCGCGAAGACCTGGACCCGTGGCTGCGTCAGCGGGCGGTAAAGAACGGTGCCCAGCTTATTGAGGGCAAGCTAACCGGGCTGGACGTGCGCGAAGACGGCGTGGTCGTCACGTATAAGCAGAAGGGCTGCCAGCGCGAAGACACGATTGAGGCGGAGGCAGTTATCGGTGCGGACGGTGCGTACTCTACGACGGCGAAGCTGCTGGGGCTGCCGCGCCTGCCGTACTGTGTGGCGATACAAGAGCGCATCCGGCTGCCAGAGGACAAGATGGAGCGCTGGTTGGATACTGCTGACCTGTACCTGGGCAGGGATACCAGCCCGGACTTGTACGCCTGGGTGTTCCCGAAGTCAGATCATGTGGCGGTGGGCTGCGGGGCAGGTCCTGGCAAGACGAAGGAAATGCGCCAACTGCTGGCGAACCTGAAGGAGCGCATCGCGCCGGATTTGGCAGGTGGCGAGGTGTTCCTGGAGGAGGCACACGCGCTGCCCATCCACCCGCGTGACCAGATTGCGTTTGACCGGGTGATGCTGGTGGGCGACGCGGCAGGGTTGGTCGTGGGTACGTCTGGTGAGGGGATTTACTGGGCGATGAAGAGTGCCCACCGCGCCGCAGAAACACTCATTCGGGTGCTGCCGCGCACATCGCGCTACGCGCTGATGCGCTATGAGCAGAAGTGGTGGAAAGAATATCGCACCATGTACCGCTTTTTGCAGTGGCTGCAAAAGTGGGGCTACGGCAGCGAGCGCCAGATGGAAGTATTCACGGACATGTGCAACAACACCGATGTGCAGAAGCTCACGTTTGAGAGCTACATGTACAAGCGCATGGCAACCGTGCCCTGGACGACGCAAATGCGCATGACGGCGGACATCGTCGCGGCGCAGGCACGCCACTACATCGCATAAAGGGGCATACACGGCACATGCAGCCAATGACATTTCTCGTCCCCATACTCTATGTGATCTTCCTATGGTGGTTTACCACCGGGATCATCATCGCCATTTACGGGCGCGGACAGCGCGTGATGGAGATGTACTTCGCTGGGGCGACGGCGCTGCTGATAGCCGCATTCTGGGGGCTTTTCATCTCACGGGGGCTGCGGGGCACGCTGGATGTGTACGTAGCGATTACCTGCGGCGTGGTGATTTGGGGCTGGCAGGTGACGGCGTACTACCTGGGCTTCATCAGCGGACCGGGCAACAAAGATGACCTGCCCGCGCCCCATGTGCAGGGGTGGCGCCCTGGTATTGGCGAGCGCTTTCGGCTGGCACTGAACCTGACCATTCATCACGAGCTGATGGTGCTGTTCATCGGTGGGCTGATGGTTGCGCTCACCTGGGGGCACGCCAACCAGTGGGGTGTGTGGATTTACGTGGCGCTGTGGTTGATGCACACCAGCGCCAAGGTGAACGTCTTTTTGGGCGTGCGCAACTTTGACGTGTCTTTTTTGCCGGACAAAATGCAGTACATTGATCGGCTGCTGAGCAAGCGCCCGCACAATGAACTGCTGCCCGTTTCCGTTGTGGTGGCGTCTAGCGTGACGCTGCTGCTGGTGTATCGGGGCATTGAGCCGGGCACAAACCCGGCACACACCGTCGGCTTTTTGATCGTGGCAACCATGATCGGGCTGGGCGTGATTGAACACTGCCTGCTGGTGATGCCCATTCCGTCTACGTTGGTGGGGTGGGGGCTGCGCGATGTGCCAGACGGTGTACTGCCAATGCCGAACACGCTGCAACCCGCATATGCGACGGTGCCTGCCACCGTGCCGACTGTGCCCGCACCGCGCCCACGCGAGTGGGGGGTGCCGCTGTACATGCGGACGGCGGGCGGTAACAGCACCGCCACGCGCCCCAACGCCAAAACGCAGCACACGCTCACGTTTGAGCGCCCGCCGGGTCCGTTGGTGGTGGATGTGTGGGAGCCGCGTCACTTTAGCGCCGCGCTGCCTATCCTGCTGATTCATGGGTGGGGTAACTCCGGGCGGTACTGGCGGCAAACCGCATTTGACCTATCGCTCAGCAACCGCGTCATCGTGCCGGACTTACCGGGCACGGGGCGTTCGCAGCCGGTGAAAGGTGCGCAGACCATGTTCGATCAGGTGGATACGCTGGCGGATATGCTCGATTTGCTGGACTTGAACCAGGTGCAGGTGGTGGGGCACAGCATGGGCGGCGCGATGGGTTTGCTGCTGGCAGGCAAAGAGCCGGAGCGGGTGTCTCGCATCGTGCTCACGTCGCTCAGCTTCTTCATGAATGAGTCTCAGCGGCAGTTCTACGGGACGATCATGCAGTTTTATCGCCTGTCTATGCCGCTGCGAGCACCGTGGCTGGCAAATATGCCGGGGCTTAAGGAGATGTTGGCAACGCAGTACTTCTACCGGGTGCCTGATGACCCCGAACTGCTGCGGCAAGGGCTGTTGGATTACCTGACGCTGGACGCGGGCACTGCGCTTGCTTGTGCCGACGATGCGACTGACCCACGAATCCCGCAGGCGGGGGAGCGGCTGCAAGTTCCGGCGCTGCTGGTTGCTTGCCGTGAAGATCGCTCTTTGCCGGAGGCAAACGTGCAGTACACGCTGGACAGAATCCCGAACAGTGATGTGCGCTGGATCGAGGCGTGCGGGCACTTGCCCATGATTGAGCAATCTGACCAGTACATTGCGATTTTGCGCGACTTTTTAGACGTGGGGGACACAACCGCATGACGAGCTACACCGCCGAACAACAACGCCGCCGCGACGAAACCCCGTGGACGCTAGTGCAGGCGATTTTGGCACCCGTGCAGTTCCTGGCATTCCTGATTAGCTTCGGGCTGGTGATCCGTTATTTGGTCACCGGGGAGGGCTATGCGGTCGCCAATGTGAGCGTGCTGATCAAAATTGCGCTGATGTGGCTGATTACGATCACGGGCATGATCTGGGAAAAAGAGGTGTTTGGGCAGTGGTTTTTGGCGCGGGAGTTCTTTTGGGAAGACCTGCTGAACGCCGTCGCGCTGGTGATGCACAACGTATACTTCCTGGCACAGGCGTTGGGTGCTTCGCAGCGCACTATTATGATGCTGATGCTAGTTGCCTATGTGAGCTACCTCGTTAACTGTGCCCAATTCTTCGTTCGGGGCATCCAGGCACGCAAGCAGCGAACGCCCGTGCCCATTGAGCAGCCATCATGAAAACGCAGGCAGTGGTGATCTCGTCGCCGGGGCAGGTCGGGCTACAAGACGTAACCCTGCGCGACCTCAAACCCGATGAGGTCGTGGTGGAAACGGCGTACACGTCCATCAGCGCGGGCACAGAGCGAATGTTGCTCGCCGGGCAGATGCCGCACCCCATGCTGCAACTGCCCGTGGTGCCCGGCTACGAAACAGTGGGGCGTGTGGTGCAGCTAGGCGACGAAGCGCCCATGGACATGCTAGACAAATGGGTTTATGTGGGCGGTGCCCACTGCTACGAGTCCATCAACCCGGCATGGGGCGGGCAGTCCGCCCGGCTGATTACCAGTGCAGAGCGGGTCATCCCGTTGGATGGGGTGGAACCGCGCCAGGGCGTGCTGCTAGCGCTGGCAGCGACCGCATTGCACGGCGTAGACGTGCTGAACCCAACCGCAGAACAGCGTGTGCTGGTGCTGGGGCAGGGTCCGGTGGGGCAGCTTGCTAGCAGGCTGCTGCAAGAACGCGGTGTGTGGGTCGCCAGTGCAGACCGCAACCCGAAGCGGCTGGCGTTTGCCGTCGGCGAGCAGCTTGTGAATGTGGCAGATGAAACGCTGACCGACGCGATCACCGAACCTGTGCACGCCATTGTGGAAGCAACGGGTTCTATGGAGGCGCTGGCGGGGGCACTGCCACTGCTGGCACCGGACGGCACAATTTTGCTGCTGGGCTACTACCAAACGGTGAACCTGCCGTACATGCCGCTGTTCTTGAAGGAAGCGCGGCTGTTAACGTCCAGGGAATGGGCGGCGGGTGACCTGGTGCGATGCCGGGATATGATCGCCAGCGGAGCGCTGGAGGTCGCGTCTTTGCTGACGCACACCAGTCCGATCAGTGATGTGGCGGCGGCATACGACGTTGCCCTAAATAATGAAGATTGTTTGAAGCTCGTGCTAGAGTGGGCGAGCGAGAGCACAGGAGAGATGACATGACAGCAAGAATGCTCGCGATTTACGGCAAGGGGGGCATCGGCAAGAGCTTCACCACGTCGAACCTCACAGCACGGCTTTCTTTTGATGGTAACCGGGTGCTGCAACTCGGCTGCGACCCGAAGCACGATTCCTGCAATACCATTTTTGACGGGCACTCGCTGCCCACGCTAGGCGATGTGTGGCGGGAGTTCAAAGATGACAACCGCGAAGACGAAATGAGCGTCGGTGACATCATCTTCCGCAACGAGCTTGCCCCGGATGTGCCCATCTTCGGCTGCGAGATTGGCGGTCCGGCGGTGGGGCGCGGTTGTGGTGGGCAGGGCATCAGCCACGGCTTTAAGGTGCTGGAGCGCCTGGGCATGGACAAGTGGAACCTGGACTATGTGGTGATGGACTTCCTGGGCGACGTGGTGTGCGGTGGTTTTGCTACGCCGCTGGCACGCTCCCTGGCGGAAGAAGTGATTATCGTCGTCGGGCACGACCGCCAATCGCTGTATGCGGCGAACAACATCGCGCAGGCGGCGAAGTACTTCCAGTCCATGGGCGGTTCCACGCAAATTCTCGGTCTGATCGTCAACCGCGACGACGGCACAGACACCGCCGACAAGTTCGCGGACGCAATCGGGCTGCCCATCCTCACCCGTGTGCCGCTGAACCATCAGGTACGTGTGCTGGCAGATGCGTGCAAGCTGGCGCTGGAAGTTGATGAGTTCGACGACATCTTCGGTGATCTCGCCGGGCGGCTGCACCGCCGGGAAATCCCGCCGTGCACCACATTCCAGCCGCTGGACTATAAAGCGTTCCTGGAAGTGTTCGATGCCAAGGAGCCACCCGGCAGCCCGTCATCTGCGACTAAAGCTGACCTGTTCAGCGATGGCAGCGACGGCAAGCTGGGCGCAGACCTGTCTGTTCCGGTGATTCAAATTGGGCATCAGGTGAAGCTAACCGACCCGACCCAACTAAAAATCCAGGACATGCTGGAAACTATCGGCATTCACGTCACCGGGCTAGAAGACGACAACGACGATGGCATCACGGTCACATCAGGTGCGACGGAAATCCGCATCGGTAATGCGGCTGACCTCGACCAGAAAGTGGCGTTTTTGTCCGCACTTAGCCGGACGGGACAAACCTATTCGCTCATTGATGTACGGTACGCTGACGCGCCGTCTTATCACTAAAAGAGGTGAAACATGATAGACATCCCCATTTCCGCACTGGCAATTTGCTACGGTCCGCTGGCACTGATGATTATCGGCTTTATCGGGTTTGCTTACCTGACGGATGTGGACGCCCGCCGCACTTACCTGCGCCGCATGGACGACCGCCCGGAAGATGAACAGCCCGTGCCGGATCCGCTGCCGGTTACCCGGGCGTTTAATGCACAAACGCCCGGTGGCAGCCGCGTGACGATTGCGCCGAGGGTAGAACGGGCACAAGTGGAAATCCGCGAGGTGCAGTCGCAGTTGACCGCATCGAGTGAAGAAGAAGCACAGGACGAACCAGACACCGCCCCAGAAGACAACACAGGCGATGCTGACACCGAAGACAACAACGAAGCTAAATAGGACTTTTTATGACTGACGCGAAACAGGGCAAGCCCTGCCAACTCCATCCGCAATCTATGTGCCCGGCATTCGGGTCTTTGCGAATTCTGTCCCGCATTGAGGGGTCTCACCCGGTGATGGCGACGGACACGGGCTGCTTATATGGGCTTACCTTTGTGACTCACTTCTACGGCGCACGCAAGTCGATTCTCGCCGCACACCTGGGCACCAGCGAATTGATGTCCGGTGAGGTGGTGGAAGGCACCCGCGCTGCCATCGAGGTTGCTGCCAAAGAGCCGGGTGTGAAGCTTATCCCGGTGGTGTCGCTGTGTGTGGCAGAAACTGCCGGGCTACCGGAGGAAATGCTGCCCAAAAAGATTGGCGATGCCGATGTGGTGCTGGTACGTGTGCCCGCCTATGCCATTCACTCCCACCCGGAGGCGAAGGACATTGCGCTGGCGGCACTGCTGCGCCGCCTGGGGGACACTGAAACGCCACGCGATGACAAGTCTGTTGCCATCGTTGGTGAAGTCTTCCCGGCAGACCCGCTCGCGATTGACGGGCTGCTGCGCAAGATGGGCGTAACTTCTACCATCACGCTGCCGGGTCGCTCGCTGGAAGACCTGCGGGCGGCGGGGCATGTGGGCGCGGTCGCGCCGCTGCATCCCTTCTATAAGGAAACCACGACGCTGTTCCGCTCGTGGAATATCCCGGTGGTGGGTGGTGCCCCGGTTGGCGTGACCGGCTCCTACGCCTGGCTGAAGTCGATTGGCTCGCTGCTTAAGCTCGATCCTGACCAGGTAGAGGCGGTAGCAGCAGAAGAGCGCGACAAAGCACAGGCAATCATCGACGCGCAGCCCCTTTCCGGGCGCATTCTCGTCACCGGGTACGAAGGCACAGAAATTGCCTACGCTCGCCTACTGGTAGAAGCGGGGGCAGAAGTGCCCTACGTGTCCACCTCCATTGGCGAAGACCCGCTGGTGACGATGGATGAAAGCTGGCTGCGGGCGCGTGGCACCCAGGAAGTGGTCTACCGCAAGTCATTAGAAGACGACATCGCGGCGCTGGACAAGTATGAGCCCGACCTCGTGTTGGGAACGACGCCGTTCGCCAGCGCCGCCAAAGATCGTGGCATCCCGGCGCTGTACTTCACGAACCAGCTTGCATCGCGCCCGTTCTTCCTGAGCGGTGGCATGGCGGCAACGCTGAGCTTCATTAACCAGACGCTGGGGCGCAGTTCGCGTTACCAGTGGATGCAGGAATTCTTCGCGGAGAACGAACATGCCTAAAGTCATCCGCGACCTGCCAGATACCAGCAGCTATTGGGCTGCCGTGTGGACGATGTGTGCGTTACCCGATGTGCACGTCATCTGCGACGCGCCCATCGGCTGCTTTAACCTGGTGGCAACCGCCATCCCAGACTATACGGACGCGGTGCCACACATTGAGAACATCACGCCATCCGTCATCCGGGAACAGGAAGTCGGCGGCAGCGGGACGGGTCCTGCTGTGCAGCGCACCTACGAGGGGCTGCGCGACGAGGGTGTGCTGGAAGGCAAACACCTGATCGTCGTTTCCACGGCGGAAAGCGAAATGATCGGCTCTGACCTGACCGACCTCGTGACGCAGTTCCAGCCCGGAACCACGTTCTTCCACAGCGAATCGCTGAGCGACGACGAGTGGGTCGGGCGCGACCGTGTGCTGCAATGGCTGTGGGAGCACTACGGTGCAGCGGACGCCGCCGATGTAAGCGTCGAGCCGGGTTTGGTGAACATCATCGGTCCTACATATGGCTGCTACAACTCCCCGTCAGACCTGCACGAGATCAAACGTCTCATCGAGGGTGCGGGCGGGCGCGTGAACCTGGTGTTCCCGTTCGAGTCCAAGCTGAGCGACATTGCCGACCTTGCCAAGGCACAGGTTAATGTGGTGATGTACAAGGAATTCGGGCACACCCTGGCGGATACACTTGGGCAACCGTGGCTGCACGCCCCCATGGGAATGCAGCAAACGACCGAGTTTATCCAGCAGCTAGGCGAATGGCTGGGCACGAGCGAACAAGCAGCCGCGTTTATCCGCCAGGAGAAGAAAACCACGCTCCAGGCAGTGTGGGATGTGTGGCGCGGTCCGCAGGGGGACTGGTTCAGTACCACCACTGTGGGCATTGCCGCCCCGCGCACCTACGCCGACGGGTTAAAGACTTACCTGGGCGATGAGCTGGGCTTGCCGATTGAATTTGTTGCTGCACGCCCCAACGGTGAGCTGGACAACGAGGCAGTGCGCCAGCACATCCACAAGAAGGCACCCACGCTGATGTATGGCTCCATCAACGAGCGCATTTACCTGAGTGAGGCGGGTGCCAAGCAGACCGCGTTTATCCCGGCGGCGTTCCCCGGAGCGGTGGTATGCCGCTCCGTCGGCACACCGTTTATGGGCTACCGGGGCACGGTGCACCTCATCCAGGAAGTCGTGAACCACCTGTACGACGCGCTGTTTAACTTCCTGCCCGTGGACAGTGCCTACAAGATGCGCGACGGCGACTTCTCCGCCGCGACAAATGTTCAGTCAAGCCCCGGCAACCTGCCGTGGGAACCGGAAGCAAAAGCATTGCTGGACGAAGCGCTGGAGCGCGTGCCGTTCCTGTCGCGTATTTCTGCCAGCCGTGAGCTACAAATGAAGGTGGAGGCTTACGCCCAGCAGCGCGGGCACCAACAAGTGACACAAGATGTCGCTGCCGAGGTACTGGCAGTGACGAAGGAATAGCGATTTATCATGAGCACGATTACAAAATCGATGGCGCAGGCACTGAGCTTGCTGACGAGGCTCATTAGCCTGCTGGTAAACCCGTTACAAGAATGGCTGAACGCCCACGAAGACGCCAGATTCTGGCTCGGGGTGTTCCGCCTGGGACTCATCCAGTTTGGCATTGGGCTATCCATCGCGCCGATTTCCGGTGCACTGAACCGTGTGCTCATCACAGAGCTAGGTATCCCGGCGGCGGCAGTGGGCTTGCTCATTGCGCTGCACTATTTTGTCTCTCCCGTGCGCGTGATGGTCGGCTATCGGTCGGACAGAGCACGCTCTGCCGGGCGCTGGCGCACCCCCTACGTGGTGCTGGGCGTTATGCTCACCTACGGCGGGCTGGCGTGTGCCCCGTTCGCGCTCATCATCCTCAGCGGGGACGGTACGATTGGCTTTACCCCGGCGCTGCTCATCTGCATGGGTATCTTCGCCGCCTATGGCGCGGGCATCAACATCGTGGAAACGGTGTACCTCGCGCTGGTGAGCGACATCACGCCGGAGAAGTCACGCGGTAAGGTGATTAGCGTGCTGTGGGTGATGCTCATCCTGGGCACCGTCGTCAGCGCGATTATCGTCGGCGCACTGCTAATCGACTACAGCCACCAGCGGCTCATCCGGGTGATGCAGGGGTCGGCGCTGGTGTTCGTCGTGCTCACCGTGATTGCCCTGTGGCGGCAGGAAATGCTGCGTCCAGATGGGAGCATTGTCTCCCGGACGGAAACCGTGCGCGTGCGGCTCTCCCTGTGGGAGTCCATCCGCATGTTAGAGGGGCAGCAGGTGCTTAAAAGCCTGTTCCTGGTTATCTTCCTGGCGACGATGGCATTTGCGACCCACGATGTGCTGCTAGAACCCTACGGCGGGCAGGTGCTGGGCATGAGCGTTGCCGCGACCATGCGCCTGACGGCACTGTGGGGACTCACCACTATCATGGGGGTAGCACTGGCGGGTTGGCTGCTGTGGCAGCGCTACCCACCCGCACTGCTCATTAGTGTGGGCTGTGCCGTCGGGCTGACGGGCTTCGGCGTCATCAGCTTTGCCAGCGACGCCATGATGATCCAGCCCTTCCGGGTTGGTGTGGGTCTGGTGAGCATCGGGCGCGGGGTGTTCCTGGTGGGCAGTATCATCCTGGTGATGTCGCTCACGGACATCAGCCATGCGGGACTGTTCCTGGGGGTATGGGGCATCGTCCAGGCGATGGCACAGGGCATTGGCGTGATCGGCGGTGGTTTGCTGCGCGACATTGCCCAGTATCAGTTCGGCAGTGTGGTATTGGGGTACACCAGCGTCTACATGACGTCACTCTTGTTGCTGCTGGTTGTGGTGGGGTTATTGGTTTTCCGTCTGGGTCAGCACCTCCAGGTGAGCGAAATCCGCTTGCCGTGGGAAGGCATGGAAGAAATTCCGGCAGACCAACTTACATTCTAATTGCATCCTGCAAGGAGCGTTACATGGCTATCCGACAACTCAGACTTTTGCTCTTCATCTTCCTACTAGCGCTGCTGGTAGGCTGCGGGACGTTTAGCGTCGAGGTGGAAACACTGACCGACACCGCCGTTAGCCGCACGGTGCAGTACTACCACGGGCAAAGCGAAGGTCCGGTCTACAGCTTTACCGTCACTGTGCCAGAGGATTGGGTGGAGCAGTTCGAGACATCGACCACGATTAACCGCGTGTCCTTCAACTACGTTGGGGAGGGGAACGTCAGCGTACCCGTCTTCATCGTGGAGGCACTCGCCCCAGAGCAGTATTGGGAGCAAATCGGCAGCTACCCCGGCATCTACCGCAACATTTCCAACCGCAATAACACGTATTTCGTCTACTACGTGCCCACCTACTTCACTCAGAGTAGCCTTTCTGAGGAAGCTTATTTAGAATTGACCGAACTCGTGCCGGAAATCGTATCCACATTCGAAACCGAGGCACTTGACGAAGGAGGAATTTAGTATGTTCACGTTCTACAACTTCTGGGACTACGTACTCAACCTGGTTTTCCTGGCAACAGCGGGCTTACTTTTGTTACCATTTGGCATCCTGGCATGGAGCCTTTGGGTGACATGGCAAGAGAACGCCCATAAAGTTGCCAAGAGAACGAAAAGAGACATTCTATGATGCTGAACGGCAATGTGCACCGACCAGACGGGCAGGACGCCCGCTCGGTTGGTGCACGCCCAGCACCCGTTTTCCCTTTTACTGCGATTGTTGGTCAAGATAAGTTAAAACTGTCGTTATTGCTGTGCGTGATTGACCCCACCATCGGTGGTGTAATGGTGATGGGGCACCGGGGCACAGGTAAAAGCACGGCGGTGCGCTCGTTGGCAGCGCTGCTGCCCCCCATGCAACGGGTGAGCGACTGCCCCTACAACTGCGATCCGCAAAACCGCTCTCCCTACTGCCCCCACTGTGCCCTGCACTACCCGGAGGAGGCTCCCACCGCCCTTGTGCCTGTCCCGGTCATCGACCTGCCACTCGGCGCAACTGAAGACCGCGTTGTCGGCTCATTGGACGTAGAACGGGCACTCATTGATGGTGTGCAAACGTTTTCGCCGGGGCTGCTAGCAAACGCCAACCGGGGCTTCCTCTATATAGATGAAGTGAACCTGCTGGAAGACCATCTTGTAGACCTGCTGCTAGATGTCGCGGCAAGCGGCGTCAACATTGTGGAGCGCGAGGGCATTAGCGTTCGGCACCCGGCACGGTTTGTGCTGGTGGGCAGCGGCAACCCGGAAGAAGGCGACCTGCGCCCGCAGCTTCTTGACCGCTTCGGGCTGTACGCCCGCATCGAGACGATTACCGACATTGAGCAGCGCGTCGAGATTATCCGCCGCCGCCGCGCCTACGACACCGACCCCGCCGCCTTTGCAGACGCATGGGCAGGCGAACAGGAACGCCTCGCAGAGCAACTGTCTGCTGCACAGGCGAACCTCCCTCACATCGACCTGACCGACGAGGCAATCCTCACAGCGGCGCAGCTCTGCGCAACGCTGGAAATCGACGGGCACCGGGGCGAACTCACGCTCTGCCGTGCTGGGGTTGCACTTGCCGCGCTGGAAGACCGCACCGCCGCCACCGCGCAAGATGTGATTCAAGTTGCCGTACTGGCACTGCAACATCGCCTGCGCAAAGACCCGCTCGACAACACCGGGGACAATGCCCGCGTGCAGCGTGCCATCACAGACCTGGATTTAAGTTAGTCGAATTTGGGGAAGTGGGGAAGAAAAGAATAATGAGGTCATTTTGAACAGCCACCTACGCACCGCAGGTGGCTGTTTCCGAATCAGCTGAGGAAAATAACCAGCCCAAGGATCCAGATCCACACCACAACGGCTGCGGCGATCGGTACGACGTAGTTGTTTGAGTCTTGGCTTATCATTGTAGACCTCCTTTGAAGACACCGACATTCACGTCATGATAATTATATAGCGGCGCTTAACCACAGCATAATTTTCAAACGATACGCTCATTTACGTGTTTCTAACGCAAATAGGTCAGGGTTCTCCGCAAGCAGCACAGCCCAACGCAGAAATAACTGGGACAGGATGATCTGGATGATCGCGTATAGTAGCAGTGCCAGACCGATGAGAATGCCATACGGAATTGTGCCCCACACTTCGCCAGAGAATCCGGGGTGCATCATCATCAGCCCCCAATCGGCGAAGGCACTCAATCCAAAAACGGTCAGCCACGCCGGCAACGGTCCGAGCGAATGAGAACCCGCAATGAAACCCAGTGTGAGCCACGTAATTCCAACCACGAAGGCAACGCGGAGCACAAGCTCCACAAACTGAAAGATCAGTCCGTACAACCGCTTTTTGAGCACGACTGACAGAAACGCGCCGGCTGCTGCATCGAAGGCAACCATTGTGAATGGTATCATCAGCGCCGCCGTAACAGACATCAACCACCCCAAAACCGCAGTCGGTGCCGACAATGCACTGCTACCGATGAACAGATCAACAGCGCGTCCCTCGAAGGTCACCAGGTCACGTAGAATCAGTCCGATAATCACCAGCCGAACCAGTGTAACGAATACGAGACCCGGTCGCAGTCGGTGGAATACCCCGACCCAGCGGGCACGCAGAGGAGACACAGCACCATCGGGTGTTGTGCCCAGGTTATCCTGTGTTTCGGGGTCGTGCTGTTTGCCAGTGGCGCTAATCGTCAGTGCCAGCGCACTGACGCCCAGCGCGGTTTGAATAACCAGCATCGGGTAAAGCAGAATTTCGATCATGCACTCCGTCAGGTTCTGCCCGGCAGCACTGCTGGGCACGTCTGGGGCGACGGCACACCCACTGACGCCCAGTGCCAATAGCAGCATCATGCTGCCGGATACCAGAAAACGTACGCGGCGTGAACTCGGTGCGCTCTGGTGAATTTGATGTCCCAGAGTTCGCTTGCTGCGCGTGCCCCACTCCGGGAGTAGCCCCGTAATTCGTTGAATCATCAGGTTTCAATATCCCCAATCAGATGATGTGCTTCGAATAGAAGGTGGCACATGCGCCACCCTGTTTCATTTTAGGCATCAGCGCCCTGGCTTTTACCCACCATAACCAGCACAACGCTAACACCGATGACAACCATGGCAACAATGCCGAACGGTTGGAGACCCACCCCGGATAGAATGGACTCAAAGATGACGGCGACCACCGGATTGACATAGGCATAACTCGTTGCCAGCCCCGGCGTGACCGTATCGACCAGGTATACATAGGCGCTAAAGGCAACCAGTGTGCCCGGCAGGGACAGAAAAAGAAATGCCATAGTAGACGGTAACGACGGCATGGACGAGAGTTGCTCGCCCGCAATAAAACTCAGCACAAGCAACGTGATACACCCGCCCAGCATATGAAAAGCGGTTGCCATAAACCCGTGTGGCATGGCAATTTCTGTCCGAAAGTAAGACCCGAACGCCCAGATCATGGGAGAAAACAAAAGCGCAAAAATGCCAATCGCCTGGAACTGCATGTCGTTGCCAATGTTCAGGATAGCGATACCCATAATCCCGACAACCAACCCCAAAATCTCCAGCCGTCCAGGGCGATAACCGAAGATGATCGCAAACATCATTGCCCACAGGGGCACCGTTGCGATTCCCAATCCCAAAAGCCCACTGCCAACCCCCTGTGAACGCGCAAAGGCAAGAAACCCCGCCCGCCCACCGAACATCAACGCGCCGATGACAATCGCATTCAGTATCAACCTCTGCGATGGAAACGGAACACCCCGATACTTGAGAAACCCCATCAAGAAGATCGTTGCCAGCAGCAGGCGCAGCCCAACCAGCAAAAACGGTGGAAAGTCCTGTGAAGCAACACGGTTTCCCAGGCTTGTTGCCCCCCAGATGATATAGATACACAGCAGCGCGATGATAACCGATTTCTGCATCAGGTTGTTGCCCGATGGGATTACGGTTGAGGCAGTTGACGATGTCATTGCATGTGACTCAATTCGGTGGAATCGGATATAAGCAGCTTAGCGTTTATAGAGGTGCGAGGATGCGCTCTATAACAGGGTTTCTGATTGCACCATTGTGGCGTGTGCAGCAGCAGATGCAAAGCAATTGGTTCAAACGAAAACCCACCCGATGGCTACGGCAGAACATCCAGCCACCTACCTACGCCGCGCTTCACCACCAACGGTGAAATCGCGGACATCTGCCAGAAGAACGACCATAGCCAGGGTGCCCGGTAGTGATATAGCTGCTTGGCAACCGCCGTGCGCCGCGCCAAAGACCGCCCCAACGTGTGCCCCAGCAAATCGCGCTTATATCCCTCGAATTGGAAATCTCGCTGGGCAAACGCCTGTTGCAGCGTATGGGCAGCAATCTCCCCGAACTCCAGCCCGTAGGAAATACCCTCAGCGAACAACGAGTCTACGCCAGCGGCATCCCCTGCCAGCAGCACACGCGGGCGGGCAAACTCGCCCTTGGGGTCGAACCAGCGCACCGGGTGCCCCTTCAGCGGTACATCATCGGTACGCACCCCCCGCCCACTCAGGCTCCCCAGGAACACATCTTTCAGGTTGTCCCGCTCCGGTGACAGCGGCGCGATGCGGCTGTCGAAGACACCCCGGTTCATCATCTGCCTGCCGCCCACCACACTCGGGAAATCCCAGATGTAGCCCTGGATGCCCTGCGCAATACAGGAGAAATCAAACACTGCTGTATACCCGGACGCATCCTGTGGTGGGGTGTTTTCCATCGGCGTCAGCACCCGCAGCAGCCGCGCCACGCTCACCGTGTTGAACAGGCGCAGCTTGCGGCGCACTGTGCTGTTGGCACCGTCTGCACCCACAACCGCATCTGCGAAATACGTCCCACAGTTCGTCATCACCTCCACGCCATCGCCACGAACACGTAGGTCGTGCAGCCGCTCCCCGGTGTGCAGCCGAATCCCCTGTTCCACTGCCTTGCGTGCGAGCGCCGCATCAAAGTCCGCCCGCTCAATAATCCGCATGGCATTGGTGCACGGCACGCGCATCGTGCGGTTGTGCAGCTTAAAATCGAGCTGGTGGATGTACACCGCAGGCACATCGACCTCAATGCCCAGCCGCTCTAGCTGCTGCTCCCCGTGGAAGGTAACGCCGCCGCCGCACAGCTTGGGGCGCGGGTGCGTTTTCGCCTCTAGCACCAGTGTGTGCGCTGCCAAATCCGGCGCGATCTTCGCTAGCCACAACGCCGTCGCCAGCCCGGCAGGTCCCGCCCCCACAATGATAATCTTGTAACGATCCGCGCTTGTCATGGTTATGTCGCCCGTCCGTGCAGATTAAAAAAGACCATTTTGAGCAATATTAACGCATCCCGGCGCTGCCAGGCAATTTGGCAACAAAAAAGCGGACGCCACCGACGCCCGCCGCTCTGCAAACCGCACCTGGCACGCTGCTTCATGCCGTCGTGTCGAACAGGCGACCACTACGCGCCAGGGCACGCAGCCCAACCACCGCCAGCAGCGTCAGCGCAATACCAAACGACGTGTTCAGCACGTTCACCTCAATGTGCATCTGCTCAATGATCGCGTCCATATAAGTCGCAAACACAAACGCCACCGCCGTGCCCACTGCCCCACCCGCAAACACCAACATTGCGGACTCCATCAACGACTGCACCGGAACCTGCAACGACGGCAGGTGCGCCAGCAGCTTCGGCAGCGCCAGCACCACCAAACCGACAATCGCCACCAGTATGGACGCCCCCACTACAAACGCCAGCGCGTTTGTTGCGACCATGGTCAAGTCGTGCACCGCATTCAGCGACTGGTACCGACTGTAAAACTGATTGCTCGTATAGCTCGTCTGCGACGGGTAACCGGGGTCAACGTTTGCCAGCGCCACGGGTGCATTGCCACTCAGCGCCACAGGTTGCCGCACCGCGTCTACCACTGCCACCAGCAAAATCGCCGCCGCACTGCCGATCACAATCGCCACAATCGCCACCGCAGACCGTATCTTGTTCGTGCACAGCGAGTTAAACGCCGGGGTGATGTTCTGGGTAATCTCTGCCAACATAAGGATACTCCTCAATTCGACTCAGGGTTAAAAATTTTCTTCACGGGTGCCCGGCGTTCCCTCTCCCCGAACCCCCGCGTTTGTGTTTGCTACCTACGAAAGGAAAAGCCGCACATCGTAGATCATATGCAGCACCAATACCGTGCCCGCCACACCCGCCGCCGCTAAGTACAGCCAGCGGTGACGATAACCAATCCGCCAGAAGCGCCGCAGCGTCACCACCATCGAGACCACCGCAATGCCGCTTAGCACAAAGAACAACACGTCGGACACATTCGCCGCAAAACCCACAAACGGCAGCACGAACGGCAGCACCACATACTGCAAAATGCAGCGCACTCCCGAAAACGCCGCCGACGCCCAAAAGAGCTGCCGCCCCTCCCCCATCTGTAACCGACGGGCAGGCAAAGGTTGCCGCTGCCGCACGAACAACAGCGCCCCCACGAAGCGGTCAAGGTCATTGCGGAGTGTGTCTTGTAACATCGAAAAGATCCTTTTGCGTGTTGCAGGAACAGTCATTAAAAGTCTGATGCAGCTTCCATCGCCAAAGACGCGATTTGCTCGCTGTTGGCGTTGGGCAGGTACGCATAGGAACCGCCCAGCCAGCTCGCAAGCTGGTTCGCTTCGCCCCGGCTCAGGTAGCTGCGCTTGGTATCAACAATCACGGTGTGAATATTGTTCTGCTGGAAGTGCCGACCCAGCTCCTCCAGCTCCTCCTGTGGGTTTTTGCCTTCTTTCGTCGGGATGTTCCCGCGCCCATCCGTCAGCGCGATCAACACCGTCTGCAAAATCCCCCGGCGGCGGGCGTGCTCTGCCACATCACACGCCATCAACAGCGCAGATGCAAGCGGCGTGCCCCCACCCGTCGGCAGCAAGTCCAGCGCACGGCTGGCAAGCTCCACACTCTGCGACGGCGGCAGCAGCAGTTCTGCCCGCTCCCCCCGGAACGCAATCAAAGACACCTGATCGCGGTTGACGTATGCTTTTTCTAGCAGCGTGTGCACCGCACCTTTTGCCTGTCGCATCCGGTGCAGCGCCATACTGCCGCTCGCGTCCACTGCCAGGCAGAACAGCGCCCCTGCCTTGCTCTGGTACTGCTTCACCCGCACGTCAGACGCCCGCAAGTTCACCCGCCCGGCGGCGTAGCTGGCGTCTTTCGCTCGCACACGCTGCCACGGTGCCGCAGCCCGCAGCGTCGCCGCCACATCAATGCGCCTCTCGGTTGGGTCACCCGGCGTGCTGCGGATGTGACGCCCACGCTTGCCGCTTGTCGTGCCACGGGAGCCAGACCGCCCCTGCCGCAGCTTGCGGAACGGCAAGTCGTCCAGGCACTCCGGCAGGTCGCTTGCCAGCGCCTCTAAAAGCTGTTCGTGCGGCAGCGACAGTGCATCGGGCAGGTCGTCCGGGTCGTCATCTTGATCGTCGTCGTCGTCATCGTGGTCGTTCGGGTCGTCCTGCGGGGGTTCGGTGTTGTCTTCTGGCGGCGGGGGCGGGGGTGCTTCTTGTTCTTCCTCTGGCGGGACGGGAATCTGTGTCGCCCGTGGCAAGATCACCAGCCGGGCGGCAAGCGCAATGTCCTCGTCAATCACATCATCCCGCATAGAAAGCGCTGCCGCTGCCCGCGCCGCATACATCGAAAACAGGTCAACGCGGTGCCCCTCTGCGCCGTACTGGATGGCAATATCGCTCAGTTGGCTCAGGTAATGATCGTCAATGCTGACGTGTTCGAGTTGGCTGCGTGCCGCCAATATCAGCCCGCGCATAAAGTCGGTGTCTTGTTCCCACGTTGTCGTGTCGGAAAGCAAGTTGTGCCGGATGATCTGCTCGCGTTGGCTGACGCTGGTGGCGTTGGGCAGCGTGAGCATCAGCCCTAGCCGATCCAGCAGGTGGCGGCGCGGCATTCCCTCTGCCGGGTCGTAGGAGGCAATCAGGCTAAAGCGTGCAGGCAAATGCTGGCTGATGCCGTCCCGCTCAATCTTGACCTGCCCTTCATCTAACACCGCCAGCAGCGTATTAACGGTATCATCGCCAATGAGGTTTAGCCCATCAATGTAGCAAATGCCGCCGTTCGCCTTCGTCAGCAAACCGGGCTGCGCCACCGTTCGCCCGACCCGCAAAGTTGCTTCCAGGTTCAGCCCACCGGTCAGGTTTTCCACGCTCGTGGTGGGCGGAATCTCCACAAAGGGGGCATCTTGCAAAGTGCGAATCCCACAAGCCAGGGTCGACTTGCCCGTGCCCGCATGGGCGGAGAGCACAACCCCACGCAGTCGCGGCTCCACTGCCAACAGCAGCAGCGCCTGCTGCGCGAGGTCTAGCCCCACCAGCGCGGAAAACGGAAGATAGGGTGATTGATCCATGACAGCAAACAGACCCCTTCTATATCCATCTACATCTGTAACCGAGCTTTTGACCGCCCGGCTCTTGTGGTGCGCCACACACCCCAGGGCACGGCACACTGTGCCCGTACCCCGTGCGCAGCGCCGCTATGCCACCCCACCGCTAGTCCTGTGCACCTGCAACAGGCGCTGGGGTACCCTCGCCCTCTTCTTCGCGCATGTCGTCCACCTTGCGGCGGCGGGTTGCACTGCGGTGATACGTCTTATCTGCAAAGTATTCCGGGTGCGTTTCCTTCAGGTTGTCCAGTTCTTCCCGGCTAAACACGCGCGTTTCGTCAAAGCCCAGGTCAACCTCGGTGCTCAAGCCGTTCTGATGGATGCGCCCGATGTCGTAGAAGCGCTTGGTAAACGTCGTCTTTGCGAATGCCTTCAGGCAACCCAGCATGTAGCGCCGCTTGAACTTGTCGCGTATCCACGGGTAGCTGAAGAACGTCTTGTGGGTGTAAAAACGACCATAACAGCGCAGCACATGCTTCAGCACGTCCTCGCGGTCCATGTCTTCCGGCTTCATAATCGGCGTCACGAAGTTGTACTTGGAGTAGTCGCGCACTTCGACCTTATCGCCCAGTTCCTCGAACAGCTCTGCAAAGGGCCACGGCGTGTACATGTTCCAGTTCGCCATGTCCGGTGCCCAGTCCATCGCCATCTTGAATGTTTCTTCGATGGTCTCTGGCGTTTCGTTTTCCATGCCCATGATGAACTGTGCTTCTGCCACCATGCCGTTCTGCTTGATAAGCTGGATGGCGCGTTTGTTCTGCTCGATGGTCGTCTCTTTGCGGAAGCGGTTCAGGTTCATCTGGCTTGCCGCCTCCGTGCCCAGCGAGACGTGTACCAGCCCTGCCCGCCGGAACAGCGGCAGCAGTTCTTCATCGCGCAAAATGTCCGTCACGCGCGTGTTGATGCCCCAGTGCACACCCAGGTCGCGCTCAATCAATTCCTCACACATGGCAACGAACTTGCGCTTGTGGATCGTCGGCTCTTCGTCCGCCAGGATAAAGAAGCCCACATTGTGCTCCTTCACCAGCATCTCAATCTCATCCACGAACTTCTTGGGGTCGCGCACACGGTAATCCCGCCAGAACATCCACTGGGAGCAGAACTTGCACGTAAATGGGCAGCCGCGTGCAAAGTTCGGCACTGCCACGCGCACACCCAATGGAATGTAGATGTACTTGTCCCACTCCAGCAGGCTCCAGTCCGGCGTCAGGGTGTCGATGTCCTTCAGCGGCGGCATTGCTGGCGTAGCGATAATCTCGCCGCCGTCCACAAACGCCAACCCGCGAATATCACGGCGCTCGTAGCAGTCTTTGCCCGCCTCGATGGAGCGCACCAGGTTAACGATGATCTCCTCGCCTTCCCCGCGCACAATGTAGTCAATCCACGGTGCCTCTGTGAGTACCTGCGTGTACATAAACGTGGAGTGGATGCCGCCCAGCACGGTTTTAGCGTTTGGGCACTCTTCCCGCGTCATCTTTAGCGTGGTTTGCGCCTGGTAAATCATCGGCGTAATCGCTGTCGCCAGCACCACATCGGGTTGGTTCTCCCGGATGATCTCGCGCAGCTTGTCATCCGGGATGTCGTTGGTCATGGCATCCACAAAGCGGATGTTGTCGTAGCCAGCGCTCTTCAGCGCCCCCCCGATATATGCCACCCAGCTTGGGGGCCAGTTCCCAGCAATCTCTGCGCCACCTGCGTGATAGTTCGGTTGAATGAGTAAGATACGCATTACGGCATCTCCTTAGCTAAATTGGATCACGTAGTCACATGTTTCGCGGTCGATGACGTAGCGCAGAAACGCGCCGCCATCCACCAGCGTCTGGATGAGGCACTCAAACGTGCCGCCGAAAAAGCCACAAGCCGCCTCCATCAGGCGGATGTTGCTTGCAATTTGAATGGTCGGTAGCTTGCCGCTCAGGTCAAACGTGAACGTCCCGCTGCCGATAAACGTCCAGGCGTTTTGCTGCATGGCAACCAGCAGCAGCCGCAGTGCCATACGGCGCGGCAGCCACCGCAGCAACTTTTGGAACGGGCGCGGGATGCGATGTTCCAGCAGGTAAAACGCAGTGAGTTCGCCCGCCCGCTGCAACACCCGGCGTGCTTCCAGCACACCCAGGTTCGCCGCCAGCGCGTCTACCAGCCTATCGAACTCGTTCTCGTCCACCATGCCCTCCGGAGAGACCTCCAGCAGGTGAACATGTCCGCTCAGCGCCAGCATCGCGGCAATCTGTGCCTCGGAGTAAAGTTCCCGCAGTGCGTTCACCGTCTGGATCAGCGCGTTCGGTCCGATCTTGGCATAGACGGGTATGTTGGTGGTTTGCACGCTATGTAGCATAAACCCCCTCCAGTTGATCCTCGAGGTTGCCGTAAATTTCGCTTAGCTTGTCCAGCATGTCCTCGCCAGCGTCCCAGTAACCGCGTGCGTTCGCTTCCAGCAGGCGGCGGGCAATTGCCGCAGCCGCGTGCGGGTTCAGTTTGCCAATGCGCTCGCGCATGGCATCGTCCAGCAGGAACGTGTCCGCAATATCCCGGTACACCCAGCCCTCAACCGCGTTCGCCGTCGCGCTCCAGCCGTAGGTATTGGTGACCCGCGTCTCAATCTCGCGCACACCCTCATACCCGTGCGACAGCATCGCCTCGTACCACTTCGGGTTCAGCAGCTTCGCCCGCGATTCCAACCGCACCATCTGTTCCAGCGTAGACAGGCGATTGTCCAGCGAGATAGCATCTGCCACCAGCACAGGCGGGCGCTTGCCACTCATCTTCTCAACGCTCTTTGCCACACCGCCCAGGTACTCGTAGTAGTGGTCAATGTCGCTAATGCCGATCTCAAAGCTGTCAATGTTCTGGAAGGCAGCATCCACCGTGCCCATAGACCGTTCCAGCACGTTGCGGGCATCACGCCAACCACTAGCACCGTAGGCGTAACACTTGCGCCCCATAAAGGCGTCGCTCAGTTCGCTGTCATCTTCCCAGTTACTGCTCTCCACCAGATGGTTCACGTTGGCACCGTAGTTGCCCGGCGCGTTGGAAAATACGCGCGTCGCCGCTTCGTCCAGGCTCACGCCGAGCTCTGCCGCGTGTACCAGCGAGTGCTTGCGCACAAAGTTCCACGCTTCCGGCTCGTCCGCGTTTGCCGCCATGTGAACCGCTTTGTCCAGCAGGTTCATTTGGTGGTGCAGCAAGTCCCGGAAGATGCCGCTTACCGTGACCACCACGTCAATGCGCGGGCGTCCCAGTGCTTCCAGCGGAATCAGTTCAACATCGCTGATGTTGCCCAGCTCGTCTGCAATCGCGCGGGCACCCAGCAGCGCCAGCACCTGCGCCACGCCCTCACACTCACTCTTGAGGTTGTCTGTACCCCACAGCACCATCGCAATCGTCTCCGGCAGGGCACCGTCCTGCTGTGCGGAAAGCTGCTCTAACATATTGCGCACCAGTTCCGAGCCTGTCTCGTGGGCGGCGGGCGTCGGCACCCGGAACGGATCTAGACCGTGGATGTTGCGCCCGGTGGGAACAACCGCCCCATTGCGCACCACATCATTGCCCGGCGACGGCGCAATATAACCGCCGTCGAACGCCGTCATAATGCCCGCCACCTCCTGCTCATCCACGATGCGGGTAAGCAAGTCGTCCAGCGTCGCCCACAGCGCATCCAGCGTGCCAGGGGCAATGCCCGCGCAGCGGTGCAAATACTGATCGGCAGCAGTCGTATCAAGCTGTGGGGTGCGCGGCGCATCCACGAACAACCGCATTGCCTCCCGGCAAATCAGGTCGATCTGGTTCCAGCGCTCTTGCGCGTGGGCGTCCGTTTTCAGCACCTGCTTCAGCGCGGCATAGTCCCAGTCGTTGCCCAGCGCGACCAGTTCCGGCAGCGGGGGCAGCCTTTTGCCGTTGCCTTGCACACGGGTGAACGCCGCAACCAGCGCCAGAATATCGACCAGTTCTTCTTTTTGGGGCATCTTGCCCAGCACATGCAGCCCCATCGGGATCATGCGGTGCTCCACCTGAATCAGTTCGTGGCTCAGCGCGGCGACGTAATCTTCGTGCTCGCTGTCCACCTCATCCACACCCACACCCAGCTTGTCCGCCTGTAAACGGATGTCCTCCAGCAGTTCGGGGCTAGGATGGTGGCGGTAGCTCTCAATACTATCCTTCAGCAGGCGCAAACCCTTATACAGCCCCGCCTGTTGCAGCGGCGGCACCATGTAGCTAATCAGCGTGGACGCACCGCGCCGCTTAGCAATCGTGCCCTCGCTCGGGTTGTTTACGCTGTAGTAGTAAAAGCTCGGCAGGCTGCCCAACAAGCGCGTGGGCCAGCACTGCGTGCTCATGCCCGCCTGCTTGCCCGGCATAAACTCCAACGCGCCGTGTGTGCCAAAGTGCAGCACCGCGTCCGCGCCGAAAACGTGCTCAAGCCAGGTGTAAAAGGCGGCAAACCCATGATGTGGCGCAGCATCTTTTGCCATCAGCAAGCGCATCGGGTCACGCTCATAACCAAAGCTCGGCTGGATGCCGATAAACACATCCCCGAACTGTGCCCCTAATATATAGAAGTCGTGCCCGTCGTTCAGCAGCTCGCCCGGTGCATACCCCCACAACGGCTCAATGTCCCGGTGGTGCGGGAACAAGTCACGGTACTCCCCTACCGGCAGGCGGGCACCCACATTACCGTCCGTCCCGTAGATCGTCGCGTTACCCTCAACCACCTGCTGCCGCAGCGTGTCAGCGTCAGCGGGTACGTCAACTTGGTAGCCCTGCTCGCGCAGTTCGCACAGCAGTCGATGCACACTCACGAACACATCCAGGTAGGCGGCGGTGCCCACATTGCCCAGCGTCGGCGGGAAGTTGAACAACACAATAGCGAGTTTCTTCTCGGCGTTGCGCTTGCGGTTGAGCACCACACGCCGTGCAATGCGATTTGCCGCGTGCTGTACCTGCTCGTCCAGCGCCACGAACTTATCGCTGCCCTCCGTCGGACCGCCAAACACCAGCGGCTCTGCGGAGCCGTCTAGCTCCGGGATGGCGATGTTCATGGCAAGTTGCATGGGGTTCAGCCCCACATCATCCTGCTGCCAATCCTCCACCTTCTGGAACGCCAGCGGAATCATGTCCAGGTAGCCCACGTTTAGCGCTTCCAGCGCGGCGCGTGCCTCGTCCGGTCGGCTTTCTGCCATGCCACCCACTAATGAAAAGCCCGCGCCGTTCAGCAGCAGGTCAACCGTGGCACGCTTACCATCCGGCGTGCTGTAGAACTGTTCGATTGCCGGGCGGAAGTCCAGCCCAGCACTGTAACCCGCCCGCACTTCGATGTTTTGCCCTTCCAACGCCCAGATGAGCGCGTCCAGGTGGGCGGTGTTGCCGCTCAAAATCACCGTGCGCAGCGACATCAGCCCAACCGAGCCGCTAGAGTTGCCGTTCACCGCCAGCCCACGCCGCTTGCGCCACTTGTGGTAGCTGTCAAGGTCGGGGAACGGGGCGTCAGCGTCCGGGTGGTACAGCGCCGCATCCGGGTAGTGGATGGGGTTTTCGACCGGCAGTGTATCTTCGCAACCGGGCACATAGCGCGTGATGAGCATCGCCAGCATCCGCCGGATGTTCTCCGGCGAGCTGTGCATCCAGTAATCGTGCACGGCGATGTAGGTATGCAGGTCTTTCGCCTTGCCGGGGATGAACTTCATAATCTTGCCCAGGTTGCGCAGCATGGCGAGCTGGCGTTTGCCCTCGCCGTGCCCATGCTTGGGGCGGAACTTCTTCATCCAGCGGCGCAGCGCAGATGGCGTTTCTTCTTGCTTGGCGGAAAGCGAAAGCTTGCCGATGCGTGTGCACCGGATGAGCGCCGGGTTGCTGGTAATCACACAAACCGGGGTATCCGTTTCTTCGAGGATTGCTTGCAGCGGGCGAACCAACTCCTCACCAAACAACATCGAGCCAAAGATGAAGTCCGCACGGGCAGCATCTTCAGCAAAACGTGCCATCGCCTCCTTCCCGTGCAAAGTGGTGGCATTGTACAGCCCCAGGTGAATATCCAGGTTGTGTTCCTGCGACAGTTGATGTGCTGCCTCGCGGAGTGCTGCATTGTGGTTGCCGTCCATCGTCAGGAATAGGAAGCGCATGATGTAGGTCGTCCTTGTGGTGGTGTTGGTTTAAGTATCTATGGGGGTCGGTCACGTATTCAGTGCTAATCGACCCTCTTCGGTGGTGTCATTAATCACCCACGGCGTAGTTCGTCCCCGGATAGTTCGGGAAGCCCTCCAGCCCTTTCCAGCGGGTTTCTTCGGTCGTCTCATCCGGTTTCATGAAGTACAGCCGCACGATGTTGCTAGCAATCCCAGCACGCAAAACAGTTGCCCGCAAAAAATTAATCGGGTTTTTGCTGTTGGTGTACTTTTGCAGCTCCGTGTCCAGTTCCACGATCTTGTCCATGTGATGCCAGAACTCCGGTCGTTCTACTGGCAGCGTCACCGGGAACACCTGCGTGGTAATGTCACGGCATAGGCGGATCACCTTCTGGTCATATTCGCGCCAGTCCATGCCCATTGCAGCGTAGAAGTCACGGCGGCGGGCGTCGTTCAGGTACATCGTCGCGTAAACCGCCAGTTGGAAGAAGCGAATCCAGTTGCGGTTGCCGCCTTCCAGCAGTTCCGGTTGGCTGCGCATCAAGATGGAGAAGAACTCACCGTGGCGGTACTCGTCGTTGCACCACTCCTCAAACCACTTGAAGATCGGGTGAATGATGAATTCCGGGTTCTTTTCCAGGTGGCGGTAGATGTTAATGTAGCGGGCGTAGCCAATCTTCTCAGATAGGTACGTCGCGTAATAAATAAACTTCGGCTTGAAGTGCGTGTACTTCTTGCGGGTTTGCAGCACATGCAGGTCAATCGCCACGCCCAGGTCGCCCATCGTCTTGTTCAAAAAGCCCGCATGGCGTCCCTCGTCACGGCTCATATACTGGAAGCACGCCTTCAGCGTCGGGTCATCAATGTTCTTGACGATCTCCGCGTACAGCAGGCACCCGCTAAACTCCGCCGTGCAACTACGCTCCAAAAACTCAATGAACATCTCGTGCGCAGGCATATTGCTGAAGTCCGCCTCGAACTCCTCGTTGCGCTTAAAGTGCCCCTTGTTGTAGTCCCGCTTAAACTCATCGCGCACCCATTCCATCTCCGTGCGCATGTTCTCATAGTCCAGCGATTCGATTTCGTCAAAATCGGTCGTGTAAAAGCGTGGGTTTAGCACTGCCTCTTTGAGTGCGTGCCGTGTCGTTCCGCTCAGTTCTGGCATTTCCATGATGTAGTACCCCCTTGTACTGTTATGTAACGATAATGATTGCTAATTGCTTACGGATGGTCGACGAGTTCGCTCACTTCAACAATGCTGCTCGATTTCGTCAGATAGCGGCTAAGCCAGCTCGCCTTGTGCAGCCGCACCGGGCTTTGGTAGGACATTTCGCCTTCGCGCGTCCTGCCGTTTTCCAGCGGCGGTATGTTCAAAATGTGCAGCGTATCGCCCGGCTCAACCGTCATATGCTCTGGGAGGTCTACATGTAAATGGAAGTGCTCGTGCTCACTTTGCAGGTGAACCGTTGCTTCCCCGTCCACGATGACTTCGTACTGGTACCAGCGCACCAGCGCGACAATCAACACCCCCAGGACAAGAAGAATTGCCAGCAGTTGCATCTTTATTTCCCCTTATTCAAACAGAACCCTACGATAAAACTTGCGCCAGGGGCACACAGTCCCCCATCACATCAGCGTGATAGCGGTTGCGCTTCCACCAGCCGCACATGGTAAAACCCATGGCTGATGTCCACCGTCCGCCGAACTGACATCCCGGCATCCGCCAGTGCGTCCCCCATGACGCGCTCACGGATCATCTGAATTTCTGTGCGGCGCTGCCCCTGCGGGAAGTGCCCGCCCACCCAATGCAACGCCGCCAGCAAATGGCTGTACGGCGCATAGGTAAACAGGAACGGTCCCACACTCAGCCCCGCCAGGTGCGTGCACATCGCCCGGAACGCATCCGGCGGGTAGTGCACCAGCACATCAAAGCAGGCAACGGCGTTATAACGCCCCGTGATGGTTTCGATATCCCCCTGCAAAAACGTAATGGAACCCGGCAGGTCAACCGTGCCTGCCGCCGCAGCGCGTGCTGCATCCACCATACGCGGCGCAATATCCGCCGCCATCACGTCAAACCCCTGCTCTGCCATCATCAGGCTAAACAGCCCCGTGCCGCAGCCCGCGTCCAGCAATGTGCCACCTGCGCCGCTTTCCAGCAGCCAGTCACTTGCCTGCGCCAGCATACGGTCATGCCCTTCCCGGATGGTGGCACGCACCCGCGAGAGCGCTGCGTCGCCGTAAATGGCAGACCACCGCTCGAACCCCACCCCATCAAAGTAGGATTGCAGTTGCGCTTTGTGCAGCGTGACGTCCGTCTTCGCCATGGTTACTTCCACCCACCCACTTGCTCGAAGATCTCGCGGTCGTGGTATGGCGTGGGGACTGTCGAGGGCGGGTTGTTCAGCAGATATTCCGCCAGGTCTTCAAACGGCTGCGTGCACAGGTGCTGCTCGTCAGATTCCATCTCCCACAGCGTTTTACCCGCCAGGCGGCTGCGCCGAATCAGGTCGTGGTACGGAATGCGCGAGATAACCGACGTGTTCACATTTTCCGCGAAGTGCTCCAGCAGCGTTGTGCCGCCGAACTCCTCCTCCACGCGGTTGGCGATAATCCCCGCCAGCTTCACCTTGTGGCGCTCGCTCTTCTGCGAGACAGCAAGGCACAGGCGGTTCGCCGCGAAGATGCTGTCGAAGTCGTTGCACGCCACAATAATGCCCAGATCAGCATGGTTCAGCGGAGCGCTAAAGCCGCCGCACACCACATCGCCCAGCACGTCGAACACGATAATGTCGTACTTGTCGTACAAGCCGAACTGATTCAACAGCTTCACCGTTTCCCCAACGACATAGCCGCCGCACCCGCTGCCCGCCGGCGGACCGCCGGATTCCAGCGTATCGACCCCGGCGTAACCCTTCTGGATGATGTCTTCCGGCTCGATTTCCTCATGATGGAAGTCGAATTCGTCCAGCACGTCGATCACGGTGTTTTGCAGCATCCCCGTAAGCGGGAAGGTGCTGTCGTGCTTCGGGTCACAGCCGATTTGCAACACTTTTGCGCCTTTTTTGGCGAACGCGGCAGAAAGATTGGCGCTCGTGGTGCTCTTGCCAATCCCCCCCTTGCCGTAGACTGCGATGACGGTTCCCATGTATATCTCTCCTATGTGTTTTGGCGCGGCGGCACGTTAGCCGCCCAGCGCCTCTCTTGCTGCTTGCAATACATCCATCGTCACCGTGCCGTGACCATGCTCCGCTGCGAACTGCTCGGTATTCTTGCGCACACGCCCGCGCACGAAAAATGGCACCTTGCCCAGCATTGCTTCTGCTTCTGCTGCCCACAGGATGCCATCATCGGGGGTGCGTTCGGTCTCGGGTTCCGGCGACGATGCAGCGTGCCCGTTTGTGGGCGCTGCTGCGGGTTCCTGCTCGTAGTCCAGCCCCGCATCCCCGAACATGTCGATCAGGTGCTTTTCCAACCCAAGCTTGGTGGTGGTGTAGACGGTGTCCGCGAGGTAGTCCGCCCCGGCAAAGCCCAACATGGGCGTGTAACCCAGCAGGTGATTTTCAATGTGTGTGGGTGGCGCGATGACCATGCACGCGACATCGTGTTTGCGCCCGGTGTGGCGCTCCATCTGCGTGCCGCACACCAAGTCAGGCATCAGGTCTTCGATAACGTTCGCCACATCCTGGAAGTGATCCGTCACCAGCAGGTCACCCGGCAGGTACCCGTCTAGCTGCTCGCGCATCCAGTCTGCTTCGTGCTTCAGGTACGTGCCCGCCCCGGCAATCTGCATTGCCAGTTCGTCCCGCAGGAACTTCACCATGCCCACAGTGTGTGTCGCATCCCCGAACACAAACGCCCGCTTGCTGCTAAAACTCTCCATGTCCGCCGTCCGCGCAAACCACGGCACGCCGCTAGGTGCGCTCATACCGTCCAGGGAAAATTTTGTCAGGTGCGGCATTTCCAGCGGAGCCTTGCCCAGCGTTGCGCCCACCTCGTTCAGCATAGCGAGCAGGTCGCGCAGCCAGCGCAGCGACGGCTGCACCCCGATGGGCGCATCGTACAGCGTCGGCGTGCCAAACTCCGCTTGTAGGTGCTGTGCCGCCGTCAGACCAAGTTCCCGGTACGGTGCGATGTTCACCCAGGCGGCGGGCAGCCGTCGCAGGTCGTCGACGCCTGCGCCCAGCGGTGCCACCACATTAATGTGCACGCCCAGCGCTTGCATCATGCGCCGTAGTGCGATCATGTCCGGGCGGACGTGAAAGCCCAACGACGCCGGACCGATAATGTTCACACTCGGCACATCGGTAAGCGGTTGCGTTGTCGCAAAGCGTTTCACCAGCAGCGTGAACAGCTTCTCCGCAGCGACGATTTCCTGCATCTGGTACGGGTTCGCGTCGTAGACGATGACTTCCGCCTCGGTGTTCGCACTCTCCGCGATCATCTCTAAGTTCTCTTGCAGCAAAATCGTGCTGCAACTCGCACACACAATAAACAGTTCCGGGTGCAGCTTTTCTTCCACTTGGCGCAGTGTTTCCGGCAGGCGGATGGTGCCCATTGCCAGGTCGCGCCCATTGACCACGCTTGTGGTCATCTGCGGGAACGCGGGTGTGCGCTCCAGCATAGTGAAGATGGGGTTAACGTAGTCGTCACCCTGCGGCGCGTGGAACACCGCGTGCACCCCGCGCATACTGTTGGCGATGCGCCCCACACCGTGGTGCGCCGTGCCTTCGTACATCCAGTAAGCCAAGCGCATTAGCGGTTCCCCCCGTCCACAGCACCCAGCGGGATTACACCGGGCATCAGCCCCTCTCGCCAGATCGGGTCATCAAGCGGGTCTAGCTGAGCGTGCCGGCGTAAGCTCTTGGTGAACATGCCTGCCAGCGTGCCCACGCCTGCCCACCCATGGATGGGCATGAACGCAAACTCGGTGCTCCACTTGGCAACCACACCCTGCCCGACCAGCGGGTTTGTTGTCGCCATCGTGCTGATAACAATATCCGGTTGCAGGGTGGCAATGTCCTGTAGCTGCCGGTCAAAGTTCGGCTGCTCCACAATCTTGACACCGTCCAGTGCTGCTAGCTCTTGCTTATGGAAGCGCTTGTTGATGTAGGTGCTGCTGCACTCCACAATCTCGCACCCAGCAGACTGCAAAAAGCGTGCCAGCGGCAGTTCCATCAGGTTATCCGCCGTGAAGAACGCCTTCTTGCCACGCAGTAAATCCACATCCTCCCGGATGTTCGCCCACGCCTGTGCTTCGCGCTCGCTCAGGTCGACCTCCACGTCAAACGCAGCGGCGACATCCTCCCAAAAGCGGCGCGTGCCGTCCGGTCCGAACGGGAACAACGTCGATACCACCGTTGCACCGCGCCCGCGCTTCAGGCGGTTTGCCGTGCCAGATAGATACGGTTGCAGCGGCGCAATAACTGTTCCCTCGCCAATGGCGGGCAGGTCGTCAAAGCGGTTGCTGGGCAAAAAGCCGCCCACAGGCAGCCCCAGCTTTTCCGCCTCGCGTGCGAAGTCGTCGGCAATCATATCGTTTACCGAGCCGAGAAAGACGAGCTTCTTTTCATCAGGTGGTGCCACCGGGCAGTGCGGCTCCAGCGCCATCAGCACGGAGTCCTCCGCCTGGCTAAACGTGTAGTCCAGCCCGCTCGCGGGCACAAACAACACGGGCAGTTCCGGTGTAGACAGCGAATCCGCCAGCCCCTGGAACTCCACCTTCATCACTTCCGGCGTACAGGAGGACAACAGAAAGATCACCGACGGTTGGTGATCTGCCAAAATTTCATCCACTAAAGACTGAAGTTCAGGTTGTTGTTTGGAAAGGTCGGCTTCTTCCAGCAATGCCACGCCAAAACGTGGCTTCGCGAAGATCATCACGCCCAGAGTGTTCTGGAGCAGGTGGGCGCAGGTGTGTGTACCCAGGATCAAGAAAAAGCTGTCCTGGATCTTCTGATACAACCAACCGACACACGTTAAGCCACAAAAACTATGATACGCGCCATCTTCCCGTGGGATAGCAGGACGAGACATAAATCCCTCGATGTTGTGTGCAAAGTCTGGTTTGGGTTCCCCTAGTTAGGCAAACTGGATCGGTCTGTAAAATATACCGTTACAAACTCACCTAATTTGATACTGCCACTAACGTAATTTTAATCTCGTATTCCTGCAATCAACCTAGGGGGTATTGTGTAGTATCCGAAAGAACCATGTTTAGAGCTTTCGCACACTACCGGGGGGTTCCACGCGGTAAACAAGCGCTTGTGCACACCGCACCATACACCAGCAGCAGCACACACACGCCGCTAATACAGTACCACGGTCACAGAAACAGCAAAAGTAGCCCTTCGGCTACCCACAACACTCCCCCTATGTACCGTAACCTACCCGCCAAGCGCAGTTAAATTTTAGGTAGATGTGTAACGTGGCAGTGTATTCTCGCCCGTTTTGTACCTGTGCCCCGCCCAAAAAGCAAAACAGCAGGGCAATACACCCCGGCACATCCGCAAAATTAGATCACCAAACGAGAGTTGAAACCATGAACCTCGCTGAACCCATCGTCCAACGCCTGAACTCGATCCAACGAGGTGCCATCGTTGTCGCCGCAGTCGGGATCCTATTTGGTCTCTTCGGCGTCTTCATCGACACCGACCACTGGTTCCGCACCTACCTGCTTGCCTACTCCTTCTGGCTAGACCTTGCCCTCGGCTGCCTGGGCATTCTCTTCCTCACCAACCTGGTAGAAAGCCGCTGGGGGTTCGCCGCACAGCGCATCATGGCGGCAGGTGCCCGCACCATCCCACTGATGGCAGCGCTCTTCCTACCCATTCTGCTGGGGCTTTCCCGCATCTACCCGTGGGCAGCAAACCCAGCTACCGAGTTTAAGTACGGTGAGGACTACTACTTCGTTGGTGGCTTCTTCGTCGTGCGGGCAGTCATCTACTTCGTCATCTGGAGCGGACTCGCCTACATCGTCTCCCAGTGGCTGTACCGCAGCGACGCCAACGAGGATCAGGGGCTTCTGCGCCGCTCTCAGCGCCTCAGTATGCTCGGCATGATCCTGTTCTTCATCACCGTCACCTTCTCCTCCATAGACTGGCTGCTCTCCGTGGACGCGCACTGGTTCTCCAGCTCCTACGGCTGGGCGGCAATCAGCCGCATGGCACTCATGGCGATCTCCTTCGCCATCATCGTAACCGCCATCCTGCGCAACGACGAAAAACTGTCCGGGCTGCTCACGCCACAGGTCAAAATAGACTACGGCACCATCATGCTTGCCGCGCTGATGGCGTGGATTTACCTGAACTTCATGCAGTACTTCATCATGTGGTCTGCCAACCTGCCCTACGAAGTGTTCTGGTACATCGAGCGCCTGCAAGGTAACTGGAGCAGCGTCATGCTCTTCATCGTGATCTTCCACGCACTTGCCCTGCTCACCCTGCTCACCCCCGGCGTCAAGCGCCAACGCGAACTCATTATCGCGCTTGCCGGGCTGCTGCTGGTTTTGCGCCTGGCAGAATACTTCTGGCTGATTATGCCGCCGGCAGAGGAAACACTCGTCGTCCGCTGGTGGGACTTCATGATGGCAATCGGTCTCGGCGGTGTGTGGGTCTATGCGTTTATCTGGTCGCTCAAGCAGCAATCAATCGTCGCGGAAAACCACCCACAAACCGACAAGTTCCTTGGCGCACGCGGCGCACACGGCGACGCAGCACCCGCGCCCGCTGGCGACTAGCGCCCCGCACGCAGGGGCAACGCGCCTGCAACATAACACAGCATCAAAACCGCCCGGAGTGCAGCTTGCTCCGGGCGACGCCATTAAACCGCCCGTGGGGGGTATAGGGACAGATGGCGAACTTTGTGGGGAAATCAAAGGCATATCATCGTGGCTAACCTACTGCCCAAACTGTGGCACATCACCCGTGCCGTGTTCAAAACGCTGCGGCTAGCACTGCCCAAGCTCGGCGTCGGCTGGATGTTCGCGCTGCTCACCATCAACTTCAACCGCATCACCATCTTTGAACTGCAAATCACCGCCGTCGCCGTCACGGCGATGCTGGCGCTGCAATACTTCACCTCACCGTTCCAGGTCATCGCCGGGCGCATTGCAGACCGCTATCCGGTCGCCGGGTACCGCCGCACACCCTACCTGCTGATGGGTAGCATAATCGCTAGCCTGGTCTTTTTGGCGCTGCCCACCGCCGCCACTGCCATGGGTGCGGGCAAACCGTGGGGCTTTGCGCTGGGCGTAGCACTGCTGCTCACCTTTGGCATCTGCAACGCCTTCATCGGGGATAGCCACCACGCCCTCATTGCAGAAGTCACCGCCCCCAAAGCACGCGGCGCGGTTATCTCCGTCGTCTGGACGTTCACCATCCTCAGCACTATCATCGCTGCTGGCGTGATGAGCAAGATCATGCCGGAATATTCTCCGCAGGCGATGCAGCGCCTGTACAACCTCACGCCGTTTATCGCCATTACAGCGACGCTGCTGGGCGTCATCGGCATGGAAAAACGCCTTACCGGGGCAGCATTGCAGCAATCACTTGAGCAGACGAAGCAGGTCACACCCCAGGGCAACCCGGTTGGCGTCGCTGTCCGCCTGCTCCGCCAGAACCCACAGGCAAGCGGCTTCTTCGCGTTTATTTTCGTGTCCATCCTGTCCATCTTCCTACAAGACAACATCCTGGAGCCGTTCGGCGCAGAGGTGTTCGACCTCTCCCCAGCGGAAACAAACCAGTTCCAGCCAGCCTGGGGCGGCGGCGTGCTGCTGGGTATGCTGGCAATGGGCATCATTAGCGCCGTCTTTGCACTCAGCAAGCGCAGCATCGCGCTGGCAGGCTGCATCGGCACATCCCTGGGCATGGTCGGGCTGGCAGTAGCCGCACTCACCCAGCAGGAGGCATGGATCAAACCCGCGCTGATGGTCATGGGGCTTTTCACGGGCATGTTCAACGTCGGTGCGCTCTCCATGATGATGGACATGACCATCGAGGGCGCTACCGGGCTGTACATGGGCTTGTGGGGCATGGCACAGGCATTTGGCAATGGGCTGGCAGCCTTCGGCGGGGGCGCACTGCACACTGCCCTCATCGAAACTGGGCTGCTGGCACCCCACGCCGCCTACTTCTTTATCTTCGGGCTGGAGGCACTCGGCATGACCGCCGCCGCCGTCATCCTGTGGCAGCTAAGCGTTGCCCGCTTCCATGACCTGCATACAGAACAGGTCACCCACACAGATACACTACGCGCCATCGAAGCGGGGCTAGCCGCCTAGCCCTGTTTTTCAACACACCCGCGCACCATCCAGGAGGGCGCAAGCATATTGCGCCCTCCTCTCACAAACACACACGCCTCCACACCTCTCAAACTGACGAATATCACCTCTCATGCGCCTTTCGATACCAATTAGTGGCTAAAAGGCGCAAAGCACCTTATAATGCTTAGCGTAAAAAGAGTAAATTTTGAGAGGAACATGAGAAAATGAGACTTTTTGCAATCCCCGCTCATAAACCAACGCCAAGCTTGACAGCGGAGGAGTAATAGCACTATATTTTGATTATTAGTTTTTAGTGAAACGTGTGTCAAGCACAAGCCTTACTGTTAGAGAGAGTGACGCTAAACCAAGTCTATTTGCCAATTAAAACTACAACATAATTTATTTTTACTGTAAGTTCCTTACCGTAACGCAGCACCAAAAACCAACTAACCAATCCATTGCACTCACACATCACGGAAAGGACACCACATCATGATTACCGCTCACCCAAGACCAATCCACGTCGTCATCGCCGACGGGCATGAACTCATTCGTAAGGGGGTCGCTACATCGCTGCGGTCTTTCGATGACATCGAAGTCTGCGGGGAGGCAAAGGGCGGTACAGAGGCAATTAAACTGTGCTCCCAGCTCCGCCCAGATGTCGCCCTGATCGACGTCACCATGCCGGAAATGGACGGCGCTACAGTCATTCGCCTTATCCACTACTACCAGCCCTCCGTAAACATCATCGTACTCACCTACCAGGAAGCCCCCGACCTCATCCACGCCGCATTTGAGGCAGGCGCTATGAGCTATCTCATGAAGGATATCTCTGCGGACAAACTCGTGGAGGCAATCCGCTCCGCGCACCTCGGTCAGTCCACCATCGCCCACGAAGTTGCCCAGGTGCTCATCAAAAAGCCTAACGAGTGCATCGAGGGTAAGCTCACCTCCCGCGAACAACAGGTGCTCACACTGCTGATGAAGGGCTACAAAAACAGCGACATCGCCAAAGAACTCGTCATCACCCTGGCGACGGTGAAAAAGCATGTGCGCAAAATCCTGACCAAGCTCGATGTGGAATCGCGCACGCAGGCAGTCGCGTTTGCCTACAAAAACGACTTTTCAATCAGCAAGTAACACGCCCTGAAGCAATTTACTGTGTATTGAACTTATTATAAATAATACCTTGCGAAACACGTCAGTACGGGCTTAATCTTCCGGTCACATAACGCCTACTCGGACGCAAAAACTGCTGGCAGTATGCTTCTTAGATGGGGTATACTGATACTGGAATAAAAAATGAGCGTCGGAGGGGTGTTCCGGCGCTCTTCCACCGACGTTTGGGCTTGGTCGGATAGCAATTAGAATATAGCCGATGCGTCCCATACTGGCTAGTCTTTGCAAAGGTTATGACTCATCCTTTGGAGTACTTTATGCAAACAATAACTTTACTGAATGAGAAAGGTGGTGTGGGTAAAACAACACTCGCAACCCACATTGCGGCTGGGCTGGCAAACCAGGGTAAACGTGTCGTGCTCATCGACACAGACGCACAAGCACACGCCACACTCGCCTTCGGCTTGGCAAAAGAACCCGGCATGTACCAACTAATGGTGCGCAAAGCACACTGGAACGAAGTGCTGCGCGGTGTCTCTCCAGACTTATACAGCCTGGAGCAAACCAAGGGCGCACTCTTCCTGCTGCCGTCAAACATCGAAACGCGGGCAATCCCGCTGATGATTGACGACGTGACGCTCTTCCGCACCCGGCTGCAAGAGCTAGAAAACCACATCGACGTTGTGGTGATCGACACGCCGCCCACCCCCTCCATGCTGCACGGCAGCGCCTATCTTGCAACCGATTACGTGATCTACCCCACCAAGTGCGAGTACTGGTCGTTCGACGGGCTGATCGAGTCGCTTGCACGCCGTGAGCAAATCAACGACCGCAAACAGTCGCTGGGCTTTGGCGAAATAAAAACGCTGGGCATCATCCCCACGCTGCACCGCAGCAACACCGTAGAGCACACGGAAAACCTGCAAGAACTGAAGCAGCGCTATGGCGACCTCGTGTGGCGTCCGCTGCACATGCGCACCGCCTGGACGGAGGCAACACGGGTGATGCAAACCGTGTGGATGTTGGACCCTGAAGGCGGTGCCGCCAAAGAGATGCGCCGCGTCATCAAGCAGATAAGCGGGGTGCTGTATGGCGAACAAGCGTGAAAAGCGACGCCAGAGCAACTCCGCCATCCCGGAGCCAAGCCAGCGTCCGGCACCCACGTTCGACCTGCTGACGGGCGAGGGCGACCCCGCCAACGGCACCGAACCCAGCCAGAGCGACATCATCGACCAGGCAATCTTCGGGGGGTACTCCGGTCCGTCTGCCAAGCAGCTTGAGCAAGAGAACGCCCAACTCCGTGAAGAAATTGCAGCGCTGGAGCAGCGTGCCAACAAGAACCTGGCGCTGCTTAGCGGCAACGGTGAGGTGCAAATCGGGGTGTACCGCATTACGCCGTTGGGGCTGCAACGCGACAGTGACGACGACAACCGCGACGACTGGGCTGAAGTGGGCTTCCTGCTGAAGCTGTTCAACGATGCGCTGCAACTGCTCATCGGCGACTGGATTAACGAGTCCGACAACTTTGAGTACGGCATCACCTACAAGAAGTTCTCCGAGCAGTTCAACGTGGACGAGTCCACGATACGCGACTGGGTGTGGGTAGCGCGTGCGACGGAGTTGTCTTTACGTAAAGACAACTTGCTTTACAGCCACTATAAAGAGCTTGCCCGCCTGAAAAACGACGCTCAGCGCCGTCAGGTGGCGCTGCTGGCAGGCGAGGAGGGGTGGTCTGTGCGGAAGCTGCGCGAGCATGTGAGTGCGCTGCTGAACGCGAACAAGCACCCCCTAAAGCCTAGTTACGTGGATGTGGTGCACAAGCACCTGAGCGCGATTGAGCGCGAGGTACCCAAAGATCAACGCGCACAAATCGCGGCGATGCTGCGTGCCGCTGCCGACCGGATTGAAGACGGCGGATAGACGGCGGAAAACGGCGGTTAGCCGCTGAGAGATTGGCGCGGTATGTAAGGTGCTTGTGCGCCTATCCGTGCTGTGTAAACTACGAAATACCCCTACGATTTATCCCAAGTGAATCTTTTTTTTACCGACTACCCCACCACAACAGGGGAGGGGGGAGGTCGGTGTTATTGTGTTTTAACAATCCATTGACGGTGCGTGAGCTGCTGGGCAACTTGGGAAAAGTGACGGCGGCGGTATTTTTCTGTTTTTTTCGCCATTATTGTATATCAGATATACATTTTGAATGAAGTGCTTTGCGCAGGTGATAGATGCGGGTTTTCGGTAGCGAGCGTGGGCATTATCGCTAAAGAGCAACGGGCGGATATTGCCCTATTTGTCTTTACGTAAAGACAAAGGCACGTTACACGCGGGTACGCCCAGTGTATGACGGAGATATTCGGTTGTGTGAGGTGGCGAGCCGCCCCACCATCCCGGAAACGATTACAGGCTAATGGTCGATGAAGTGTGCGTATTCCCCGACGAGGAAGCGCAAACCGTTTTTGAGTACCGGGCTGTCCTGGGCGTAGACGCCACAGGCAATAAGATCAACGTCTTTGTTTTTGAGCACAGATTTAACCCATGCTGCCGGGGTGTGCAGTGAGGTTTGCGCCTTGGCGTACTCAATGACGTGCTCAACGACATCCGCGCCATGCATTTGCGTAAATCGCTCTAATTCGCGTTTTGTGATGCCTGGCATCGTAACGGATGGAATGGGTACTGTTTCCGCGTTTTGTTGCTCTACGGGCGTTTGAGCGCGATTATGGGCATATGTGGCGTCAGGTGCGGGATTTACTGCATCCTGAGCGGCGAATTCTGGGGGGGGGGGCGACGGAGCAGGGGGGGGGGTAGTGGGTGGGGTGGTG
>CAYVGI010000016.1:0-50029 GCA_964451095.1 uncultured Anaerolineaceae bacterium | reverse complement strand
GCTGTAGAAAAAAACCGATGGCACCGTCATCCGCTGGCGCATGGCGTTTGTGGCAGGCACGATGTCCCCGTTTTTCATCCAGGATGAAACCCCGCGTGAACTGCGGGTAAGCAACGCGCCTGATGCGGTGGCGCACAACAACGGTGTGCGGGGGGTGGCGTCGCTCACGGTGCTGGCAGCGGATTTAGAGGCGACAAGATGTGAGGTGCTGTTTGGGCAGGCGCAGCATAAAGCGCCGGAGGCACACACCTACAACCTGGATGGATTTACGCTGGTTGTGCAGCAAGTCTTGTCAGACGAGCACCACCAGCACGTTACCTCCCACGGCGATGCCCCCTACGAACTCGTGCTGATTGCGTCGCAACCCGACCTACCGCCAGGGAACCCACACGGCGCACGCCTCCGTACCGTAACGTCAGGCTAGCTGCTCATTGGCAGTGGCACGCATGGGCACTGTTATGGGCGGTTTGCGCAGGTAAGTTGTCGCAAACGCATAGAAGAACCACTTCATGTAGGCGGGCAGCCACTTGAGCACCTTAAAGTTGGACTGCCCCTCGCCCTCGCCCCGCTCGAACCACTGCGCAGGCACCTCGCAGATGCGCCAGCCTAGTCGATGTGTTTTCACCAGCAGCTCAATGCTATACGTAAAGCCCTCGGTCGATTCAATCTCGATCTGTTCGATCACGCGGCGCGAAAACATGCGCAGTCCGTTGGATGAATCGCGGGTGGGCACGCGGGCAAGGTAGTGCAACCCCCACGCAGACGAGCGCACAAACAGCGCCTTCAGCCACGGGCAGTTCACCATGCGCCCGCCACGCATAAAGCGGCTAGCACAGGTGATTTCGCAGCCGTTTTGCATGTTGTCGATCATGCGGTCGATGATGGGCGGGTTGTAGTCATCGTCTGCGGGGAACACCAACACGGCGGGGGCGGCGCTCGCCTGGAAGCCCGCCATCACCGCAGCGTGCGGACCGCGCCCCGGGTTAAGCACGCGCTCCACCATAACGCCGGGGTTGTCGTAGGCATCTAGCGCGGCGAGTGTGGTGTCCTCCGGGAAGTCATAGCAGATGAGCACACGGAAGCTGTACTGCTGGATCCCGACGTGCAGTGCATCTAGCACCCGCACGATGTTTTTGCCTTCGTTGAAGACAGGAATCACAATGTCGAGGTCAGGTGGTTGGGTCATAGTGTGTGTTGGGTTGTTGCTGGCGAAGTAGCGCACATGGTAAACGTGCTGCCTGCGCAGGAACAGCGCAAATTATGCCCACTGTGCCAACAGTTCGACCGCCGCTGCCTCATCCGCTGCAAAGTGAACGGTGCCATCTGCTGTGGGCAATGTGCGGGACTGTGCAACGCCCAGCTTTGCCAGCACGTCCGCCGGAACGCCAATCACAACGGCGTTGCCGCTGAGGTTGTCCGTCAGCTTTTTGCCGAATGTGCGGGCGTGTGCCGAAATACCAGATGGAAACGCCGCCCGCTGCCCGGTGCTAAAGTCGATGAGCGTGTGCACCGTGTGCGGTTGACCCTGTACAGCGTAGAGCGAGGCACGCACCACAGCGTGATAGTCTTTCCACGTCCAGTTGTCGCGGGCGCTGTAGCGGATGACCGTTTTGTTCTCATCCTGCCAGCCATAGTCAAATTGGATGCGCATACGTCGGTTCCTGTTGTGCCATCAACGGCAGAGCGTGACAAGTTTCACAATAATCATTCATGTTCTGCTCATTACCCGCTATAATAGGGCACGATGACACAAAACCCAAGACATCGCAGCGCCCACGGGCGTTCATTTTAGTGTATAGACTGAGGAGTAAAGCAAAGATGGCAAAGGTTGGTCTGTTTTTCGGCAGCAACACGGGCAACACAGAGGCAGTTGCATACCAGATTCAAGAGGCGTTCAATCAGGTCTCGCCGGACACAGTAACAGTGCACAACATTGGTGCGTCCTCGACAGACGACATCATGAAGTATCAGTACCTGATCTTCGGCATCCCGACGTGGAACGTGGGGCAGCTCCAGGACGACTGGGAAGCGTTTTTGCCAAACTTTAAGAACATGAACATGGACGGCAAAAAGGTCGCTATCTTCGGCTTGGGCGACCAGAACGGTTACGGTTTTAACTTCCTAGACGCGGTGGGGATGCTCGCCGACGAGGTGATGCTCGCCGGGGCAGACCTGTACGGGATGTGGTCTACGGACAAGTACGAGTACAACGAATCTAAGGCGCAAATCGAAGAGTACTTCCTGGGGCTGGGGCTAGACCAAGAAGGGCAAGAGGATATGTCTTCGACACGCATTAAGAAGTGGGTGCAGGACGTGAAGGACGAGTTCGGGCTGTAACCCGCGTGTTTCTGTCGTAGGTGGCATCGCCCGGCATAGCGCTGGGCGATGTTGCTTGCTATGCTATCCGGCATAGATGTATTGGTAGCGAAAAGGAGTCATGATGCTCAAAAACTGGGACACGATTTTAGTCGGCATTGCCACATTTGTCATTGTTGCGATCATCCTGGCAGTGAGACCTGGCTACACGCCAATTGAGGTTTCCGACGAGGTGCTGAACCCGCCCGTCGCCGTGCAGGAGCAGGACAACGACGACGCGGAAGTTGAGGCAGTTGAAACCGAAGAACCGCAAGAGGCAGATGCAGCAGCAACCGAAGAAGCGGAAACACCAGCAACCGAAGAGGCAGAATAGGCGGGAGCACCCTCAAATATGAAGTACATCCGGGCGAACCTGGGACTAATTTTGGCGGGGATTGTGATCCTCGCTGGCATTGTCGCGTTTATTACCTTCCGTATCCAAACCGCACCCCCGCCGCTGACGGCGACCACAGGCACCATCGTGTACCGCTCCAACCTGGATAACATCTACGAGATCGTGGTGTGGGATATGAGCGAGCGCAAGCCGAACATTCTGAACCGGGCAGAGGAAGAAGTGGGCAACCCGGCGTGGTCTGCCGATGGCAACAGCGTCGCCTATGAGGTGATCCGCGATGGGCAGTTCGAGATCTTCGTGGGCAACAGCATCAACGGTAACGGGCAGGTGCTTACACGGGACCCCGCCAACGACACCCAGCCCACCTGGGCACCGGATGGCGCTCGGATTGCATTTGTGAGCGACCGCGATGGTGTGGAGTCTTTGTATACGATTAGCCGTACGGGTGCCGATATCGTCATGCTGACGGACGCTGCTGGACGTGACCTACACCCGGCATGGTCGCCAGATGGGGGCAGCATCGCCTTTGCGACAGACCGCGACGGCACGTTTGACATTTACACCATCAATGTGGAAACACAGGCACTCACCGCCGTGACCCAGGGCGAAGGCGATGACCTACAGCCATCGTGGTCGCCGGATGGGGGCAGCATTGTGTTTGCGTCAACGCGCAACGGTGGGCAAAAAATTTACGCCGTCGACCTGCGCAGCGGTGAGGTCACGCAGTTGACACAGGGGAACACGGTCGATTCGCACCCGGTGTACTCGCCGGAGGGGCAGCGCGTGATGTTCACAGCGGACAACGACGGCGATACCGACTTGTTTGTGCTGGAACTGAACAATGAGCAGTTCGTGCGGTTGACGAACAGCCAGGCGGTAGAAAGCCAGGGCGTGTTTAGACCGCTGCCACTGGCACAACCGTAGCCCAGCACGGTAAAACTGCCCCAGCAGGCGCGATCCTCATGCCAACGGCGGTGATGTTGCGCCCGCTGCTAGGCGCTGTGCTGCGCCTGTTTATCCTCATCAGCAGCGTTATGACTGTTGTGCTTGTTGTGGGCGCTTATGTGCCACGCGGACTGCAACTCACCTACCTCAGCCGCCCAGACACAGCAATGGGCGGCGGCAGTGTGGACATCATAGCATACGATGTGCGACATGGTTTGCGGGCGGCGCTGCTGTCGTCTTTGCCGAGCGAACCGCAGGGCATGTCCTGGTCGCCGGATGGCGCGGTGTTGGCGTTTTACCCGCACCCATCGCCAGATACAATCGCTTTCTACACACCGAAAACCCACAGCCTGCGCACATTTTACGTCAGCGCACCGTTCCTCAACACCACAGAGCGCATTGCATGGTCGCCGGATGGTACTCATGTGGCGCTTGTTGCTGACTTGCCCTCGCAACTGGTGGTGCTGGACACACAAACCGGGACGATTGAGCAGCGTTTCGTCAGCACGGAGTATTTCGCGGACGCAATGTGGTCACCTGTAGACACAAACCTGCTGGCGCTGCGTGTGGGCAACGACGTGCGCCTGTGGAACCTGACAACCGACGAGAGTGAATTCATTGCCAATGCGACCTCATTTACATGGGCACGGGATGGCGCGTACATCATCGCCTACAATGCAAATGCGAATACGATTAGCGCGGCAGTGCCGGGCGAACCGTCACAAACCGTTCCGATCCCCCCACTTCCAGAGGCGGCGTCAGTCGCATGGGCACCGGGCGGCGGTGCTTTCCTGCTAGAAGCGGTGCTAACCAACACCTTTGACATTGTGCTGTACGATGTTAACCGGGGAACCCAATCCACGCTGGCGGGCTGGCGCACCTACGAAGGGCAACCTGCGTGGGCACCCAATGGGCGCTGGATAGCGTATGTGGTCACGCTGAACGGGCACGATAACATCATGCTGTACGACACACGCCGCAGCGCACGCTTCCGCCTGCGGCAGACGACCGCCCGCGACTGGGCACCCGTCTGGCGACCGGGCGGTTAGGGGGACGCGGGCAGGGTCGCTGTGAAGAAGTTCTCGCAGGTGATGGAGAGGTCGCCCATTTGGAACATGCCAACCAGCGCGTCTACCTCCGGGCTGTCGCTGAGCTCGCGGGCGGTGGTCAGGTCTCTATTGACTGCGCGTAGCACCAGCGGACCGGGGACACCTGCTGCCCGGAAGCGCGATTCTGCTCGCAGCAAGTACAACACGGCGAATTCCTCGTCTTGGTCAATGCCCGCGCTGTATGCCGTAATCGCCTCGTCGTAGCGCTCCAGGTTGCAGTGGGCAGCGCCTTCCAACAGGTAAAGCTCTACAGAGTTGGTAAAGCCGGGGTACTGGCGGGTTTCCTGTGCATCGGCAATTGCCTGCTCGTAGCGCCCTAGCACAAAGTTCACATATGTTGAGAGCGCCAGCGGCAGCCCACTCGCGGCACTGTCGCTGTAGAGTGCGTCTACCGTGCGCAGCGCCTGGGCGGGGTCAGCATATTCAGTCAAGATCGTCTGGCTGTATTCCTGGGCGAGTTGTAGTTCGCCAGCACGCAGCGCCAGCGGCACCGCCAGGATGTAGGGGTAGCTTTCGGTCGGGTCGTTGGCTATTGCCCGCTGCAAGTATTCATAGGCGACGTCACGCTCTGCCTGGATTTGGTGAATGGCACCCACGAACGTCAGTGCCAGCCAGTCGTCGGGCGTAACTTCCAGAACGCGGTTATAGGCGGCAAGCGATTCTTCCAACGAAGGCTCCAGGAAGAGGTAGTGGGCACCAATGTTGTAGTCCGGGATGTGCCAGGCGGTACCCGCGCCGGAGAGCCGCTTAGCTGTGCCAAAATCCTCCAGCGCTTGGTCGAAGTCGCCCTGTCGCTGCCGTGCCAAACCCCGCGCGGTTACCGTGATGGGGTTGTTGCCCGATTTTTCGATGGCGTCGGAAGCGTTTTGTAGCGCGGTGTCGATGTCTGCCCAGTAGTTGGTTACAAAGCGGTGAAAGCTGCCTGCCACACTGGTCACATCGTTGGGCACTGCCGTGATTGTTCCTAAAGCGTCAATCACGGTAGAGGTTGTTATCACCCCTAGTGCGTTGTTTGTCGCCGTGAAGACTGCGTTGGCAGTCGCGGCGATGTTCAGCGCCAGGGACTGTCGCAGCGGGTCTTGCATGGTCAGCCGTATGTTAGCGACCTTCTCCAGGTCTTCTCGCGCCAGCACGAGCGTTCCGGCAGTTTCGGTGGTGCCTGCCTGCACCTCCACGAAGATGTCCTGTTCGTCGTAGCTGCCCCACACCACCACAATCGCACCGTTTGCCTGCGCCGCCGCGAGCGCCTGCTCGTCGGTGGTAATCACACGCGGGTATTCGCGCACACGCAGCGCCGAAAACGGCACGGACTCCTCGTACTTTTCGCGCAGGTCTTCGACGATGTCGCGCTGGATGTCATCGCGGGGTTGTGTGTTGCGGCGCGGCTCAAATTCCGCCACCAGCACCATAAAGTTGTTTTCCGGCACGGACGTGACGGTCGCTGGCGTGCTTTGCGCGATGATATTCTGGCGCTGCTGCCGTGCAAACCCGAGCGCACCCAACGTCGCCACACACAGGAACAGCGCCACCAGCCCACCCGCAATCCACCGTCCCGTAGGGCGGCGCTTTTGGACGGGTGCGGCTGGGGGCGTGGGTGTAGGCGGTGTGCTGGCGGGTGTGCCTGCTGCGCTGTTGCCGAAATCGACCACGATTTCTTCTGTGGGTGGGAGGGCGGCGGCGGGCATCGGTGGAATGGGTGTGGGGGTGCCGTTGAGGATCGCCTCAATTTGTGACCCGATGAGGCGCACGCTGTTCAGGCGCTTGTCTTCGTCCTTATCTAGCATTCCGTTGATGAGCGTTATGAGCGCGGGGGGCAGGTCGTCGCGGTGCTGGGTAATCGGTGTGATTGGGTCTGCCAGGATGGCACGCAGCAGCGCCATGGGGTTGTCTGCATCGTAGGGGCGAGACCTGGTTAGCATCTCGTACAGCATCACGCCGAACGCCCATATATCTGTGCGCGGCGACGGTGCCTCTCCCATGCACTGCTCCGGACTGATGTAAGCATAGGTGCCCACTAGCGACCCGGTTTCGGTCATGGCGGTGCGGTCGGTCATCTTGGCGATGCCAAAGTCTGACAGGCGGGGGGTGCCGTCTTCGGCAAGCAGCACATTGGCGGGTTTGATGTCTCGGTGGATGATGTTCAGGCGGTGGGCACGGGCGAGCGCGTCGGAAAGATCGAGTGCGATTTCCAGCACACGCTTGAGCGGCAGTTGCTTTTGCTCGATGAGCAGGGAGCGCAGGTCGCCGCCGCCGACATATTCCATGACGATGTAGGTCTCGTCACCTTCTTCGATCCAGTCAAACATCTTGACGATGTTGGGGTGGTTCAGGCGGCGCAGCACGTCCGCTTCGCGCTGGAAGCGCTCCGCAAGGGTGGGGTCTTCTGCGAAAAGCTCTCGCTTGATCGCCTTAACCGCCACCGCCTGCCCGGTGCGCTCGTCTGTGGCGCGGTACACCTCCCCCATCGCCCCCTGCCCGACGATTTCATGGAGCGTGTAATGCTCACCGACAACCCGGTGCACTTGGCTCATCTGAACTCACCCTGATGCATATTACGAGATTTAAACTGTGTGCAAAAACATTGACAACGCCATTCTACCACCGTGCCGGGCGCTGGCACATCGCATATAATAGGCTGCAAGATGCTTGTCGTACCGTAAGGAATTTACGCTCTATGCCGACAACGGAACGTTTGCAGCGTTATGCGGTGGTTATCATCGGGCTGGCGCTGCTGCTCAAGCTCGTGGCGCTGTTGGTGTGGCGCGTTCACCTAGACACAAACTACTACTTAAACATCGCTAGCAACTTCATTGAGCGGGGTGGGCTAACACCGTATATGTGGCGTGTTCCGCCGGAGGCGAACATCGTGGCGGGCAGCGGCACGGGCTACGGCATCCTCATACAAACGTACTGGCTGAAAGCATTTGGGCTGAACTTGATCTCCGGGCGGGTGCTCACCTACCTGGCGAGTGCGCTGGCGCTGGTGCCCATGTACTTTACCGTGCGCCGCTGGTGGGATGCCCCTACCGCGCTGGTCTCGGTCACGCTGGCGGCGGTTTCCGTCACGTTTTTGATGCTGCTCACGATGCGGATGGACGCGTTGGGGATGCTTGGCTACAGCACCGTGCTGTTGGTACACGTCTATGCGGTGGCGAGTGGGCGCTGGTGGTTGCACGCGCTGGCGGGTGTGTTGGCAATCGCCGTCACAGAGCTGCACATCCTGGGTACGGTGTACGTGTTCGGGCTGGCGTTTTACTACGCCGTGGACTTTTTGCGCACGGCATGGGCACAGCGGGGCATCCCGTGGCGGCACGGTGCGTGGTTTTACTATGGCGGGGCGTTTGTGGCGGGGTTGGTGTACATCTGGCTGCGCATTTTGCCAAACCCTGACGATTACTTCTTAATTTCCAGCCTGTGCTTGTACTGCGAGCCAGCATCCTTATCCAACGAGGCGGTGCGCTACGTGGTGGCGCTGGCACGCCGCCCGGTGGAAATGGGCTTGCTCATCGTGGCGGCATACACGGCGCTGCGCCGCCGCACCCCACAGGATGTGCACTATTTGCTATTGGTGGCGGGTTGTGTGCTGGCGCTGGGGATTATTAGCCCGCCGCTGCTGCCCGTGTACACATCGCACCTGTGGGCGGTAATCATGCTGGGGGTGGGGGCGGTGTTCACGCATGGGCGGGGTGCCGCGCTCAAGCTACCGCGCTGGCGGCTCCGTGCGATTGGTGGGCTGGCGGCGCTGGTGTTGGCAGTCTACAGCGTGCAAATTGTGCGGCTGGCGACAGCACCCAACCCACCCGACCCCCGCATCGCTTACGTGCAAGAGCATTTGCCGAGCGACGCAGTCATCGCAGGGAACGACAGCCTGTACCACCATCTGCTTGACTACCCGCTGTATCTATCCAATGGTGAGGAGTTTGGTCTCATCGTGAGCACCACCCTGCGCGGCGAGCGTGGCGCGGATGTGTGGGAGCGTGAGCGACCGGACGCGGTGCTATTGGACTTCGACAACGCCACCTCGCAAATCGAACCGGAACACGTTGATTCGCTGCGGGCGTACATCGTGGACAACGGCTTTGTTGAGGTAGTGCCGGGGTTGTGGGTTCCGCCGGAGCTAGAGGGGCGGGCAGCAGTTGAATAGAAAGCTGCCATCCCGAACAAACCTCGCCGCTATCGCGGTGTTTGTGCTGTGTGTAGCGGCGGTGATCTTTTTGCCCCGGTCTGTGGGGCGCTATGTGCTGCTGGGCATGGTGGCGATTTCTGTGGGGGCGCTGGCATGGCGGGGTGTGCGTTATGGATGGCGGCAGGCACGGCAGTTGCTTGCGCTCAACCGGACGTACCGGGCACAGACCATTGCGGCTGAGATAGAGGCACCCTCGCTTCGGCTGGCGCTGGTAGAAAACGCGGCAGTGATCGTGATTGCGCTGACGATGACCGCGCACTTCTGGGTGCCGGACAGCACCACCCAACTGGACGGGCACGAGGCGCAGTGGCTCACCAGCACCGCCTATGTGATGGCATATGGCATACAGGATTACGGCTACATCCCGCTGTGGCACCCGTTTAACGGCAAGGGCGAGCCGCTGATTGACAACCCGTTTGCCTTCCCGCTCAACCCGTTTAGCATCGGTCCCACGCTGCTTACGCTGAATCCTCAACAGGGGATCAAGACGAGCGTTGCTGTCTATGCGGTGATGGCGGCGTGTGGGGGCTGGTTTTTGGGCTGGGCGCTGGGGTTGGGCACACCGGGGCGGCTTTTGCTGGCGGCAATGATGCTGGGCAAGGGCAACATGGTCGCTATGATCGGCAGGGGGTATTACCAGCTTGGCGTGCAGCAGGCATACATCCCGTGGATTATCGGCGCGGCGTTGATTGTCATCCGCAGACCACACGCACGGTGGGCGGTGGGGCTGCTGGCGCTGGGCGTGATGTTGCAGTTTTGGGCGGGGAATATCTGGTATTTGCTGCCGACGCTGCTGAGTGTGGGTGTGCTGGTGTTCTGCTGGCGCTACGAGCGCCTGACCGATTTACTGCCCGTGCTGCGCCGCTTTGCGCTGGCGGGGGCGTTTACGGTGGGGCTAAGCGCGGCGACGCTGCTGCCGGTGTTTGCCAAACGAGCGTTTATCGGTGGGCACCGCCCCCTGCCAGACGGCGGACAAACCATGGATATTCTGCTGGTGCTGCGCCAGTTTATCGACCCATCGCTGACGCCGTACTTTGCCAGGGTAGCGGGCGCTGCGTTCCAGCCGGAGTTCTACTATAGTTTTGTTGTGCCGTTGTGGTTTGTGCTGCTGGTTTTTGTGCTGCTGCCGCCACTGTACCCGCTTTTGGGGCGGGGCAGCACCCCACATGCCCGCCGCCTGATGTGGATTGGGCTGGCGTTGTTTGCCGTGTTCACGCTGTGGGGTATCGGCGGGCTGCAACCGTTCCGGTGGCTGTACAACAACATGCCGGGGATCGGGCGCTGGCGGTTTGTGGGGCGGGCACTGGGCGCGGCGTCCTTCTGGCTGGCGGTGGTGATTGCGCTGCGTGTGGATGGGCTGTGGACGGCGCTCAGTAACCGGGATGGACAGCCGTATGCGCTGCCACGCGGGGTCAGTTATGCGCTGGCGGTTGTGGTGATTGTTGCCATGTCCGCCGCGTCCCATCGTGTGGCGACGACGTGGACACGCTGGGACGGCGTGACCGCGTTTGATACGTTCTTCAGTGAGTGCACCGACTGGGTGCGAGAAGCGTTCCCAGACCACGACCGCATGACGGTGTACCAGCTTGGTTACACGCACGTCGCCGCGTTCTACCAGAACCGGATGCGCGTTTTCCCCATCGAAGCGGACTACTTCCCCATCCCAACTGAATACGGCTTGGATGGCAACCTGATTGTGACCAGCTACCCCGCGTTCGCGGTGCCACTCGCCAAAAACGACCGCCAATTTGCGACGGTGGACGAGGCATACATCACCCTGGAAGATAGCCCCAGGCTGCTGCCGAGCACCCCGCCGTGTGCGCTGCAAAAACAAGACGCGCTGCCGTATGCGTTCCGGGTGCCGTTTGGTGCGACCATTGCTGGTGGGGATGCGGTGCCGCGCCGTGCGGTGAGCGCAGACCTGGTTGCCTACCGTCCGGATAGGATGACGATTTCCGCACAGTCGATTCCAGAAGACCAGAGCCTTATTGTGGTGAGCGAGGTGGCATACCCCGGCTGGCACGCCCGCGTGAACGAAGAACCATACGACATCACGCCTGTGGGCGGTTACCTGGGCGTGATGCTGCCGCAGGGCGCACCACCGCAGCAGTACACCGTGACGTTTTTCTACCGCCCGGTCGCATTTGTGGTGGGTGCGGGGGTCACGCTGGTGATGTGCGTGCTGGTGGGACTGTATTTGCTGCGCGTTGACCAGCGCTTGTACAGCGCGTTTGCCACCCATGCCACCCAGGACAACGCCTAACATGCGCAAACCCGGATTTCTGCTGCCGTCTGTGCCGCCGCTGCTGCTGACGTTGGAAGTGCTGTTTGTGGTGGGGGTATCGTTGTTTGCCGCCCGTGACTTTCTTGATTTGTCTGATGCTACGCAGCTTGCTGGCAGCGAAATGGAATTCCTCACCAGCAGCGCCCACTACGCCGCACTGCACCTGCACCGCCATGGGCACATTCCGTTGTGGCAGCCGTACCTCGGTGAAGGTCGCCCGCTGCTGGAAAGCCCGTTCGCGTTTGTGCTCAATCCTTTCAGCACGGTGCCGTCGCTGCTGTTCGGGGATGCAGTGCGCGGCATCAAGCTGAGTGTGGTGATATACGCGCTGCTGACCGCATTTGGCGGTTGGTTTTGTGGGCGGGCGTTTGGCATGGGCACCACGGGGCGGCTTTTGCTGGCGCTGCTGCTGCTGGGCAAGGGCAACATGACCGCCATGCTGGGGATCGGGCACTTTCAGCTTGGGGTGGCGCAGGCGTACATGCCGTGGATTATCGGCGCGGCGTTTTTGGTGCTGCGGGGACATCGACAGCGGTGGGCGGTGGTGCTGCTGGCGACCGCGTTCGCGCTGCAATTCCTGGCGGGTAACATCTGGCATGTACTGCCCACGCTTATGTCGGTCGCGCTGCTGACGGTGGTGCACATCGGGTGGGAGGGCGTTAACTGGCGGGGGCTGCGCGGCATGGTGTTCGCTGCTGTGCTGACGGTGGGCATTAGCGCGGCGGTGTTGGTGCCGCTGTGGGCGAACCGGGCGTTTGTGGGTGGGCAGGCTCCTACTGCGGACGGCGATAGACCCGCGCCCGTGGTGTTGATGCTGCGCCAGTACGTCACGGCAGCGCCGCTAGTCGATGAACTGGAGTTCACGCTTGCCGCTGGTGAGCTAGAAACCCGCTACAACTACACTGTGCCGGGGTGGTTCCTGCTGGTGACATTTGTGCTGCTGCCGCCTATCCCGCTGCTGTACCAACCGGAACTGCGCGGGATGGGGCGGGTGTGGCTGGTGGCAGGTGTGCTGCTGGTATTTTCTACGGCGTGGGGCATCGGCGGGCTGCAACCGTTCCGGTGGGCGTACAACAACCTGCCGGGGGTTGGGCGTTGGCGCTTTGTGGGGCGGGCGTTCGGTATGGCGTCGTTCTGGTTGGCGCTGCTGGTTGCGCTGCGCGTGGACGGGCTGCACCGGGCGCTTGGCGGCGTGTGCGTGGCGCTGCGCCCGCTGCTGACGTATGGGCTGCGTTACAGCATCGCAGGCGTGCTGCTGGCACTGAGTGTGCTGGCGGGTATGCAGGTGGTCACGTACAACTGGCGCGAATGGGTGCAAACCGTCCCGGCGGAGCAGCCCAGCGCGGCGTGTTTGCAATATCTACAGACGTATGACGCCAACACGCAACCGCTGAGCGTCAACCAGCGCAGCTACCGCCATGTGCAGGCGTTTGTAGAGATGGGCGTGCGACAGTTCCCGGTGGCGGCGGCGTATAGCCCGGTTGGGCTGCCAAACACCTACTACGATAACGACTTTCGGGGGCGGGTGCTGCCCCGTTATGCCATGCCCACTCGCGATGTTGAACTGCCCATTATGCGTGAGTTGGGCTATGTACCTGTTGCTGGGTCGCCGCTGTTTGAGTGGGTGTTCACCGGGGAGACGTGGCGCTGCCTGTGGGAGAAACCCAACGAGCCGCCGTATGCGTTTAGTGCCCGCGTTGATGTGGTCAATGACGCGGGGGCGCTGCTGCTGCCCCTGCCACCAGCAGACGTTGACGCGCTGGTGGTGCTGCAACGCACGAGCGACATCGTGACGGTGCTGGCGGAGGGGTACGGCGGGGCACGCGGCGTCGCTGTTTTGCAGGAAGCTGCTTACCCCGGTTGGCGGGTGTACGTTGACGGAGAGCGTGCCCAACTGGAATCGGTCGGTGGGTTTGTGGGGGTGCTGCTGCCGCTGAGCACAGATACGCAGGTGATTACGTTTGCCTATCGCCCGCCGCTGCTATACGCCAGTGCGTGGGTCACGATTGGCGCGGTTGTGTTTTGCACGCTGTATCTGCTGCGCGCGGAGCGGCTTAGCCCATTCTCCCGGTCAAAATTAAGATGATGAAGAACAGCGCGATCACGTTGAGCAGCACAAACACCGCGATGATGACCTGCTCCACTGGAGACATGCCGAAAAGCCCCCCGCGCTGCGCTCTGCCGTCGTCAATCACAATCTCGTCGCCGCCAAAATCGCCGGGGTCGTCGGCAAATTCGTCGTCAAAGTCTCTCAGGTCGTTAAAGTCGTCTCTACCGGACATTGCTAGTCCCTTCTGCCAGATGCATGGTTAGAATTTCTTCAAAAGCATAGCGGATTTGCGCGGGCAGTGTCAATTTGCCCGCCGTTTGTTTAGCTAATCCGCTTCCAGGTGCCGTCGATAAACCGAAATTGGATGACCTCGTCGCGGGCGGCGTCGCCCTCCCCCACGCGCACGATGCTGCGCAGCACGGGCACCCCCGCCGCGTCTTGCTCTGGCTGGATGGCGACAACCGCGTAGCGGGTGGCGGGCAGGGGTTCGTTAAAGCGGGCAAAGGCAAGGTCGGCGGCGGTTTGGTCGCGGGTGTCGTACAGGGCGACGTAGTTCGCCTGGTCGCGGTTGGTGTGCAAAGCCACCTCTTGCTCTAGCCGCCATGCGAGGTAATCGCGCCAGTCCACTTCCAGGGCGGCGGGGGTGGGTACGCCCGCTGCGTTTGCCAACAGTTGCAGGTCTGCCTGGGGTGTGATGCCAGACAGCACACTGCCGACGGCACCTTCACCATAGCGGGTGGCATAGGTGCTGATGAGGTGGCTTTCCGTGTCCAGTTGGGTGAATTGGGTCACGAACCAATCGTCAATTGCGCCGCGCAGGTACGCTGCCGTGGTGAACGATGGCGGCTGCACGGCGTCAGCCGTTTGGTTGACGAGCCGCTCTGCCAGCAGGTTTGCCACTTCGATCTGCGGCACAGTGTCGAACGGGCGGTCTAGCCGGGCACGCCCCACAAACGGCGACGGCATTTGTAGGGTGTTCGGTGCGGCTTCGCTCCAGGCGGTGGGCAGCCCCTCAATGGGCAGTATCTCAATGGTGATGGTGGGCAGCGTGTCGCATGTGATGACGCCGCAGGCAAAGTTCAGCCAACCGCTGACCGAGTCCGCTGTCGCCGTTGCGGTGGGGGTGTCTACCTCGTAGTAGACAACGTTGAGCAGATCGCGTTCTATGGTGCGCTGCACACCCCAGAAGGTATAGTCTGGCGGTACATGCCGCCAGCCGTCGTCCACGTCGTCGGTGTCTTCTGCGTAGCGCCAGTAGAACCACGTTTGCACGTAGGGCACACCGTCGATGATCTCCTCGACCTGCACCCGCCCACGAGAGCCGTCAATTTCAACGTCTACGATATTGCCAGTCAGTTGCAGGTCGTAGTCCACCTTCAGGCGCTGATATTCGTCGAACGTTGCCTCTTGTGCGGTACGCCAGGCATCGGTGGCGCTGCGCTGGATGTTAAGGTAGGCGTTGCGGTCAGCGACGCGCAGGGTTGCCACCTCTGCATTGACGGTATCGAGCAGGGCGCGTTCGATCACATCGTTGACGGATTGCAGCCGCCACCATAACGCCCCGAACAGCGAGCCGAATATGCCCAGCATGAACAGCACGCCCAGGATAATGCGCAGTTGTGCCAAGCGCCGCCGCCGTCGAGAGAGCCTGTCCTCGCCGACATCGGGCACCACAGACTGGTCTGCTTCGATTTCCCAATCGAGTTTAATTCCCATGGATGCTTTCTAAGCTCCCTGTTCGACTACGGTCACATCGCCAGCGAGCACGGGCACGGTTTCGCCGCCCGCCTGCTGGATGAGCAGTGCACCGTCGGCGCGTACATCCTGTGCAACCCCCTGAATGGTGCCAGCGCCGCCCTGCACGGTGATAGGTTCGCCGAGCATGGGCATGGCACCCTTGTAGGCGTGCAGCAAGTGGGCGCTGCCCATGCCCTCTAGCCAGCGGTCTAGCTGGAGCAAGAGCACCGCCACCAGCGCCGCCCGATCCTGGGGGCGCTCTGTCACCGCCTCAATCGTCGTTGCGGTTGCTGCCAGCGGCGTCCCGGCGAAGTCGTTGCGCACGTTGACGCCCACGCCCAGCACCACGCCGAGCAGTTGGTCGCCCTGCCACACTGCCTCTGGCAGGATGCCGCTGATTTTTTTGCCGCCCACCAGCACATCGTTTGCCCACTTAATCGCAATGTCGTCAATCTTCAGGGCGAGCAGCGTGCTAGCGACGGCAAGTGTGCCGACCATGTTTACCTGGGCGGCGTGCTGCGGTGGAATCTTGAGGATCACAGAAAGTGCCAGTGCGACGCCCGGCGGTGTGTGCCAGGTGCGCCCCATGCGCCCCCGCCCGGCAGTTTGTTCGTCTGCAATGACGACCGCGCCGTGCGGGGCGTCGTTGTGTAGCCAGTCCCGTGCGGCATCGTTGGTGCTGCCCACCGATTCGTAAAACTGAACTGGGCGCGGTGCCAGCGCCAGCGTGATCCGTTCTTGTGTCAGTGACATGTTTGCCAATCACAACATTTGCATATCATCTGTCAATTATAGGGCATCTGCCCCGGTAGAGAATTGCCGATCTGCGCTATAATGCCTTGCCTTAATTCGTAACGAAACTGACACACGCCAGGGGGTAATGGACGTTTTGCAGGGCGACCAGACGCAAACCACACAACAACACTACGGGCGCGATTGGAGCTGGCTGGTGGCGGCGGTGCTGCCGCTGATCGGTATTTTACCCGCGTTTGTGGGGGAGAACGGCATCATGGCGGCGGCAGACGCGCCCCTGCACACGCATCGCATCTACGCGATGGGCACGCTGCTGGGCGCGGGCGAGTTCTACCCGCGCTGGGTGCCGTGGTTCCACCTGGGCTATGGCTACCCCATCTTCAACTTCTACACGCCAGGGGTGTTTTACGCCGGGGGCGTGCTGATGCAGTTCGGCTTCACTGCCGTGACCGCGTTCCACATCATAGCGGCGGCGGCGTGGGTGTTCGGCAGCGTGGGCACTTACAAGTTGGCGCGGCTGGTGGTGCCTGCTTCTGGGGCGGTGCCGGCGGCGGCGCTGTGGGCATATGCCCCGTCCCGGCTGTATGAGGTGTGGACGCAGGGTAGCTTGCCGCAGATGGCGGCGGGGGCGCTGGTGCCGTGGGTGTTCCTGACGGTGGTGCTGGGGGCGCTGGCACCGTCGCGGCGCAGGGCAGTGTGGATCGGGCTGAGTGTTGCCGGGTTGGTGTTTACGCACCAGCCGCTGACGTTTATCACCGCGCTGTACACCGCGCCCTTGACGGTGATTTTGCTCGTGTGGGCGTCTCGGCAGGACTGGCGCACGCTGGTGCCGCGTGCTGCCTGTGTGTACGGTGGTGTGCTGCTGGCGGCGGGGCTGGCGATGATCTTCCTGCTGCCGCTGGCACTGGAACTGCGGCTGGTGGAGGCGGTCAACGGGCGCGATGATGTGGTTCGCTACCTGACGAGCAACTTTCTGCTGCCGATTGAGGTGTTTGCGCTGCCGCTGCCCAACGACCTGACCGATATTCGTGTGGAGTACCCGACGACGCTGGGATTGCTGGGCGGGGTGCTGTTCGCGCTGGGAATTGTCGGGTTGCTGCGGGCGCGTTGGTTTGCGCTGGTACTGCTGCTGTTGTTCGCCATGAGCTTTACGGTGTACATGCTGCTGGAGCCATCCCTGCCGCTGTGGCAGGCAATCCCCTACTTTCAGCAGATACGCTTCCCGGCGCGGGTGCTGCGCGTGGGCGCGGTGCTGATTGCACTGGGCGGTGGCGCGAGTGTGCTGCTGCTGCCGGCACGGTGGCGTGGCGTGGGTGCGGGGGTACTCACCGCGCTGTTTGTGCTGAGCAAGCTGCCGTTTGTGTACCCGTCCCAGCCGATTTTGGACTACAGCGACCAATCGGCGACGAGTGAGATGCGCTTCGAGGCGGATACGTTCACCTGGGGCACCACCAGCTACAACGAGTTTAATCCGCGCTGGGGCGGGCGCACCCCATACGACATCCCGCCGGAGGTGGACGAGTACGCCGCCAATCCGCGCCAGCTATACCCGTATGACCGGGTGGACGGCTTTGAACTGGTGAACACCCATGCGTTCACGGTGACGACGAACGAGGCACGCCCGGTGCGTGTGCGGCAGTTTTACTACCCAGGGTGGCAAGCGCACCTGGACGGCGACCCCGTGCCCATCTACCCGGACGATGATGTGGGTATGATTACGCTGGATGTGCCCGCAGGCACACACCTGATTGAACTGCGCTACCGGGGCACGGCGGCACAGCGGGCGGGCACGGTATTGTCGCTCGCCACACTGGTTACTGCGCTAGGGCTGTTCCAGACGGGTAAGCCTGTGCAGTCTCCTGCCGTGCAACCAGGGCAACCCATGCGCGGCGGGGCGGTGTGGGGCGCAGTGAGCTTGCTGGTGGGCGTGGCAGTGCTCAACCGGGCGGTCATCCAGCCGCAAACGGGGCTGTTGCGGTTGCAGTCCCCGCCAGATGCACCCGCGTATATGCAAACGGAACAATACACAGCGTTCGGCGGGGAGATTGCGCTGCTAGGCTACACGCTGCCGGACGATACCATCTCTCAGGGGGAGGTGCTGCCGCTCACGTTGTACTGGCACCCCCTGCGTGACCTCGCGGACACGCACTACCGCCCGGTGGTGCAGTTAGTCAACTTTAGCGTGACGGAGCAGTGGGCGGTGAGCCAGCCGTTTTTCCCTGGCGGCGGTTTCACCAGCACCTACACGCCAGACCGTTTCACGTCTGACCCGCACGACCTGCGCCTGTTTGACTACGCCCAACCATATGCGGCGCGGGTGCTGGTGCAGATGGTGGACGCAAACACGGGCGAACCGCTGCTGCTGCCGGATGGCAGTGACCGCTTGCTGCTGGATACGGTCGTCAATGTGGATGTGCCCGGCGTGCAGGCAGTGCAACGGCTGGACTACAGCTTCGATGGGCAGATTGAGTTGTGGTGTAAGTCCATTGAGCGGGACGGTGACAGGTTCGACATTACGCTGTACTGGCACGTGACCAATAACATCGCTGCGGACATGAAAACATTTGTGCACGGGCTAGATGCCAATGGGCGAACCGTGGAGCAGGCAGACAAGCCGCCGCTCTTCGACTACCCGACATCCCATTGGCGGCGCGGGCAGACGCTTGAGAGCACCTATACACTGCCTGCCAACCCGGATATCCGGGCGATTGCAGTGGGGCTTTACACCGATGATGGCGCTCGCATGGGTGTTACGGAGAGCGGCGAGCCACTGCCGGACGCACGGGTTATTCTTCCGCTGCTTCCGTCGGAGTGTACCCGGGCAGGTTCACCGCGCTGAGCGGGTAGGCGTTGTCCTCGTCGTCTGGCAGGTTCAGCCGGGTGAAGTCCTGCGGGTTGTACCAGCCGACGAGCACCGTGTAGGTGCCCGGTTGGATTGGGGCGGGGTAGGTGATGGTGTAGCTGGCGCGGATGATGTCGCCGCGCTGCCAATATGCGGTGCCGAGTGGTGGGCGGGCATCCCCCTGCCCGACGATGTTGCCCGCCTCATCGACAACCTGTACAAATACGGTGTAATCACCGTTAATGCGCTGTCGCGCCCGCCACTGCATTGTCATCGTGTTGTCATCGGTGATAGTGAAGCGATCTAGTTGAATGCGCTGCCCGAACACCACCCGTGTATCCGGGCGCGTGCCGTCGAGTAGGGGCACACCTGCATTGAGTCCGCCTGCGTCTAGCAGCACGCTTTCTAGCGGCGCGTCGGTCTCGTCCATGGGCGGAATAACGTCCTCGGTCGGGTAGTGCCACCACCCCACCTGTAGGCGCAAGTCGAACTGCCCGTGCGCGTCCTCGCTCAGCGGGATGGCGTAGCTGTCCGCGTAGATTTGCCCTGGGTCCCAGTTGGAGGTGCGCAGCGTGCCACCCCCGGGGTAGGTATCCACCTTGCCCACCGCCTCGCCTGCCGGGTTCACGGCAGTGAGGAACGCCGATAGATCGCGGTCGCCTTGTTCCAGTGGTCGCCAGTAAACCGTCACAGGTACGTCGTCGCCGGGTTGGTAGCGGCGCAACGGTGTCTCGTAGCCCACTAGCTCCACCGCGCCGTAGCGGGCGTAAACCGGGGTGGCGCTGGCAGGCAGTTCTGTGACGGTGGGCGGCGGTGTGTACGCCGGGCGGATGGACGCAAACGGCACGATGAGCGCAAAAAGTGCTAATCCCCCGACGGCACCACCAACGACATAGGGTTTGTGTGCCCTGCGCCACCAGTACAACAGCCCACTTGCTAGCAGCGGGCTGAGCGCACCGACAAACGGGAACAGGAGCCGCCCCTGCGAGGCATACGTTTGTGCTGTCCAGGCAATTAAGCTGATGGACGCAACGAGGAAAATCGTCAGGAACATGACGACGACCGCCGCCCAGTACAGGTGCAGCGCCTCCGCCACGCCGAAAAGCCGCCGATAACGCTGTAGTGTGCGCCACAGTGGGGGCACCACCCCCGCCAGCGCAAACATCAGCCCGACTGCCGCCAGCACCGTAATTATGTCCATCACCCAGTAGAACGGCGCAAACGTGAGCACATTCACGCCGCCGAAAAGCCCCCAGTATGCAATGCGAAAGCCCTCGAACTCGCGCAGCAGCGTGCCCACCGTGAACGGTTCCAGGCGCGGACCTGCCACCTGCACCATCATGCTAGTGCCGAACAACTCACTGTAGAGTTGGATGTTGCGCCAGTACCACCACCCCGCCGCACCTGCCCATATGCCTGCCATGAGCACGCCCAACGTCACAAAACCGCGCCAACTGCCGTCTCGGTAGGCGACCAGCGCCGCCGCACCTGCCACGATGGGCACCAGCACATTGCCGCTGAGCTTGCTAAGGGACGCGAGCGCGATGACGACGGCGATAAACAGACTGCGCCGCCAGTCCAGACCGTGCCACAGCATAACCACAAGCTGCCAGATAACGAGACTGTTGAGCGCAGTCACGAGGTTGTCATTGTTGACGGACGCGGTGATAAACAGGAACATCGGGTTAAAGGCGGTGATGCCCGCCGCCAGCAGCGCGAAGCGCTCGCCGCTAAGTTGCCGCCCAATCAGGTACACAGCGGTGACGGTCACCGCGCCCAGCAGGATGCTAAACGCCCGCAGCACATACACGGACAGTGCAGTGCCCTGCGGCGGTGGGTTGAGGTGTGTGTGCAGCACGATGTTCTTGTTGCCCACGCTGCCGGGGATGCCCACGCGGGCGTGCGGGTTCGGTTGGGTGAGCATGTCGTAGTCGGTGCGGTCGATGGGGCGTACGAGCAACGCACCGATAGCGTAATACAGCGGTGGTTGGCTGCCCTCTTGCTCGTAGCGCGTGGGAACATCCGGGTTTTGCACGGGCAGTGTGCCGTTGGTGGCGATGTAGTCCACCATGCCCATGTGCCACAGTTCGTCGCTTGCCTCAAAAGGTGGGGTTGCCCAGGCGTACACCGCGCACAAGAGTACAAACGCCGTCAGCAGCATCCCGAACCAGCGCGAAAAGGGCGTGGGGCGTGTCATGACGGTTGCTGCTGCATGGTGGTGCGGGTATGGATGTGCTGCGAAGCGATGCTCCACAACCACACCAGCGCCGCTGCGCTAAACAGGAACAGAAGCGGGTCTGTGGGAGCGCGGTAGCGCGTGGACGGGTGGAACGCCACGTAGACAACGGTCATGCTAAGCTGCACAAACCACAGCAGCGACACATCCCGCCACCAGCGCCACGTCGTTGCCATGCCGAGCAAGCACAGCACGAACAGCCCGCCGTAGTAGTAGCGGTGCAGTAAACGCCCTACCCGGTCAAACAGCGGCTCGGAATAGGCACCCACGGGGTCGCCTTCTGGCAGTGCGCCGAGTGACAAATCGCCGTCGTCCTCGGAGAGCACCCAGGCGTCCCCCTGGTATTCGATGCGCGGTAGCTCGCCTGCGGTTGGGTTGCGGCGCGGGGCAATGTCGATGCTCCAGTGCACCAGGAACTTAACCCACAACAGTTCTGGGATGGCGGCGGGGTCGTTCGCCAGGTAATTGTATGCGAGTTGGAAGCGCTCGGCATCGGCGGCGCGACTGTACAGGTCTTCGGTTTGCAGTTCCGGTGATGTCCACTGTACGTCGTACCCGGCGCGGAAGTACGGCACGGTGTAGGGGCTATTGCCCTGCCAGAAGTTCGCGCCAGAGGTGGTCGTCAGCGGCACAAACTCACCATAGACGGTGTAGTTGCGCCACGTCCAGCCGAGCACAACCACAATCCCTACAACGGCGACGGGCAGCAATCGCGCAACCGTGCCCCACAAGCTGCACCGGAACAGAAACCACACCGCCACCAGCAGCGCCAGCGGCGGCAGAATCGGGCGCACCATCATGCTAGCGCCCAGCACCAGCCCGGCAAGCACTGCGACCGCCCATGTGGTTGCGTCTATGGTGTCGCGGTCGCGCAGCAGGATGACCAGCAGCAAAAACGCATACAGCAGCACCATAAACAGCGGGGTGTCGATGAGCGTCAGGTTTTGGAAGATGAGATAGGGGTAGCCTGCGTAGAACAGCGCCGCACCTGCCGCAATCCAGTCTGCATGGGTGGATTGTGCGAACAGACGCCGCCCGATGTGGTACAGCAGCGTAATTGTGATTAAGTCCAGTGCGGTGTTAAACAGCCCCACTTGCACGCCGCCGCGCCCGAACACACCGTACACCCCTGCCAGCGCGTAGCTGTACCCTGGCGGGATCCAGGCATCGGGCACGCCGGGAATGCGACCGTAAACGCCTGTTTGCAGCAGATTTTGTGCGTATTCGTCGTAGGCATCGCTGCCGTGAACCGCGCCTGTCTGCTCAAAGTTGAACACGCCCGGCAGCGCGAACAGCACACCCACGCGCAGCAGTGCGGCGATTGCCAGGACGACGGCAAGTTTGTGCTGTGTGGCGAACGTGACCATGTGTGTTTGACAGTGTTTTGCAAAAGCGGGCGCATTTTCGTGCTCACCCACGGGATATGCAAGGGAGAGTCTGCGAGCTAGCCGCCGTGTTTTGGGTTATGGTATGGGGTATTGCAAAGCGGGAAACAAACGAGAGACAGATTTTTATGAAGTCAGAACTTGACGCGCTCATGCAGCAGCGCAACCTGGATGCGTTTATCGTTGCCACGGACGAGGGCTACAACGCAGTGCGGGATTACTTGACCAACGGCGCACGGATCACAGGTGGCTATGTGCTCAAAAAGCAAGGTGAACCCGCCGTGCTCATCGTTAATGGCATGGAGGTAGAGGAAGCAAAAGTAAGCGGGTTGCAGGTGCTCAACCGGGAGCAAATGGGCTACTCCGACATTGTGAAGGCGCACAAGGACAACCCGACCGGGCTGCGGGCGGCGTGGTGGCGCAAGATGTTCGAGACGATTGGGTTGAACGGCGGGCGCGTGGGCGTGTACGGCAGCGGAGACCTGAACGTGTATCTGGAGGTGTTCCGGGCGCTAGAAAAAGAGCTGCCCGCCTACGAAATGGTCGGGGAGACGGGCAAAACGCTGTTTGATGAGGCGATGGTCACGAAGGGCGCGGACGAGATTGCCCGCATCCGTGCTGTGGCGGAACGAACTAACGAGGTCGCGCAACTGACGTGGGACTACATCGCCGGGCACCGTGCAGACGGCGGGCAGGTTGTGGACGCAGACGGCAACCCGCTCACCATTGGGATGGTCAAGCGTTTCATCCGCCGGGAGCTTGTTGAGCGTGAGCTAGAGGACACGGGCATGATCTTTGCGCAGGGCGTGGATAGTGCCCACCCGCACAGCCGTGGCACGGAGGCGCAGCCGCTAAAGCTGGGGCAATCTATCGTGTTCGACCTGTTCCCGCGTGAGCTAGGCGGCGGCTACCACCACGACATGACGCGCACCTGGTCAATCGGCTATGCGACGGAGCAGGTACAAACCGCGTACGATACCGTCATGGAAGCGTTTGACCGGGCGATAGAACTCACCAAACCGGGCGTAGCGGGCAATGTGCCACAGGAAGCGGTACAGGATTACTTTGAGGGGCTGGGGCACGCCACCAGCCGCAGCAAACCCGGTACCACGGAAGGTTATGTACACAGCCTGGGGCACGGCGTCGGGCTGAACATCCATGAGCGCCCGCGCATGAGCCACATTGTGTACGACACGCTGCAAACGGGCAGCGTCATCACGATTGAGCCGGGGCTGTACTACCCGGAGCGTGGGTTTGGCGTGCGCATTGAGGATATGGTGTACATCGACGATGAAGGGGCGCTGGTCACGTTGACGGACTTCCACAAGGAACTGGTGCTGCCGCTGCACGGTGAGTGAGTTGTTCTATAGTATTTGGCGATGCGGGCAGGTGTGCGTGCTATACTGCCGTGTGCTAACTTGCATCGCAGAATAATAAGTGAGAGAGTTTTATGTCCGCTTTAGGTACCCCAGAAAGTCCGCTTCGTGTCGCCATTATCGGTTCCGGTCCGTCTGGCTTTTACGCCGCAGATGCCCTGCTGAAGAACAAAGAGGGGCTGACGGTCGAGGTCGATATGTTCGAGCGGCTGATTACCCCGCACGGGCTGGTGCGCGGTGGTGTCGCGCCAGACCACCAGAAGATCAAGAACGTGACGAAAATTTACGACAAAATTGCTGCCCACGAAAACTTTCGCTTTTACGGCAATGTGGAGTTCGGCAAAGATGTGACCCACGCCGACCTGACACAGCACTATCACCAGCTTGTTTATGCGGTGGGTGCCCAAACTGACCGTCAGCTTGGCATCCCTGGCGAAGACCTGGCGGGCAGCCACGCCGCCACAGAGTTCGTCGCGTGGTACAACGGGCACCCGGACTACCGCCACCTGACATTTGACCTCTCTCACGAGACGGCGGTGGTCATCGGTAACGGTAACGTCGCCATGGACGTGACGCGCATTCTTGCCAGCAGCATTGCCGAACTGTCGCGCACGGACATTGCCGATTATGCGCTGGACGCGCTGCGCGAGAGCAATGTCAAGCAGATTATCATGCTGGGACGGCGCGGTCCGGCACAGGCGGCGTACACCAACCCTGAACTGAAGGAGTTTGGGGAGCTTGAAGAAGCGCAGGTAATCGTTTCCGAAAACGATATCACGCTGGACGAGCTAAGCGCTGAGTACATTGCAGACGGCAACGACCGCACCGCAGAGAAAAATGTGCAGTTGCTGCGCCAATATCACCAGCAGGAGCGCGACCCCAACAAACCCAAGCAGATCATCATGCGCTTTTTGGTCTCCCCGGTAGAGTTTGTTGGTGATGGCAAGCTGGAAGAGGTCAAGATTGTGCACAATGAACTGTACCTGAACGAGCGTGGCACCCTGCGCCCCCGCGCTACAGAGCAGTTCGAAGCGTTTGACGCGGGTGTGGTATTCCGGTCGATTGGCTACCGGGGTGTGCCGCTGCCGGATGTGCCGTTCTACGACCGTTGGGGGACTATCCCGAACGCAGACGGGCGCGTGACGGACACCCATGAAGGCGAACCGCTGCCCGGCGAGTACGCCGTGGGCTGGATCAAGCGCGGACCGAGCGGCATCATCGGCACGAACAAGCCGGACAGTCAGGAGACCGTCAAGCTGATGCTGGAAGACGCCGCCGCTGGCACTGCCCATGCCCCGGCACAACCGAGCCGCGATGCGGTCGAGCAGTTGATGCAAGAGCGCAACATCCGTTACGTGTCGTATACAGACTGGCAGACGATTGACAAGCTGGAAGTGGAAAAAGGAGAGGCGGCGGGTCGCCCGCGTGTGAAGTTCACCGACCCGGCGGAGATGCTGCAAATCCTGGATGCGGACAAGTCCCCACAGCCGTAGCGCGTGATGCAGCATGTACGGGCATGTGCGTCATGCCCGTACCGCACACCATGACGGGCTCAGGTGGTTGCTACTAAATCGTTCACCAGCGCGGTGAACTTAACGAGTTCGACCTCACCAAACTGCCGATAGACGATCTCGCCGTTGGGGTTGAGGACGAGCGTTTGTGGCAGCGCCATCACACTGTATGCCTGAGACACACTATCCTCTGACAGCAGCACCGGGAACGTCAGCCTGTGTTCCGATAGGAACGGGCGAATTGTGTCTGGTGCTTCGCGGATGTTTATTGCCAGCACGGACAAGTTCTCGTGTGTGTCGTGCAACTGCTGGAACACCGGCATTTCTTCCACGCACGGCGCACAAGTCGTCTGCCAAAAGTTGATGATAACCCAGCGCCCTCGCAGGTCGCTGAGCGCGACCGACTCCCCTTCTAGCGACTGAAGCGTGAAGCCCGGCGCGGGGAATGGGTCTGCGGAAGCGGTTGCCATGTAGCCTGCGGCGGATGTTGTGGGGTTGGCGGCACTGGGTGCTGTGCCCCGGGCGCCACATGCCGCCAGCAGCGCTACCACAGGTAGGATCAGCCAACGCCTCATGATGCGAACAGGTGCTCCACCACATCCACGCGATATGCTGCCGCTGCTGGAACCAAGCCCGCAACCACGCCAACAATCAACGTGAGCACCCACAGCAGCGGTTCCAGGTCACCCAGGAAGGTGATGGGAATGGGGATGGCAGACTGCTGCGTGAAGACTGCTGCGATGATGCCTGCCGTAGCGTAGCCGATGATGCGCCCCAGCACCGCACCCAGCACGGTAATCAGGAGTGTTTCGAACACGACCATGCGGAAGATGCTCAGGCGGCTGCCGCCCACGCTGCGCATGATAGCAATCTCTTGCAGGCGGTTCATGGTTACGCTGTAGATGGACAGGAACAGCGTCATGGCGGCGATGACCAGCACCAGGTAGCCGATGATGGTGAGCACCTGCTCTGCCTGTGTGAGCAGGTCGAAAATCTGCCCTAGCTCGCGCCCCGGGTACACCGCCTGTGCCTCTGTGCCGGAGTAGAACTCCGTCCAGATTTGCCCGGTTTCTACGAAGCCAACGGGCGCTACGAGAATTGAGGTGAGGCTGTCGGGGTTCGCGCTCTGGTTGACGGCGAGCGTGTTGGCAGCGCTGGGCGGTGCGGGGGGCTCCTCCTCCGCTGCTGGGTCGTCGTGCTCTTCTGTGCCGCCGCCGTGCGCCCGCCAGATACTCTCCACAGGTGTGAACACTGCCGCGTCATACGGTGAGTTGCTGGTGCCGAGTATGCCCACCACGGTGTAGACCTGCTCGTGCATATCGCTTGCCAGTGCAGGACCGATGCCGTGTGCCGCCTGGAACTGGTCGCCTAGATCCAGCCCAAGCTGTTCCGCAGCGCGGGCACCCAGCACTGCCTCGAAGGGTTCTTCAAAGCGCCTGCCCTCAACTACATCGAACGCGGGGGGTGCTTTTGTATCACGGCGCAGTTCGTAGAAGTTCTCGTTGGTGCCGATGATCGGTGCGCCGCCGACGTTGTCACCCTTTGCCATCGGCACCGCGAAGCGCACGCGCTCGTCTTCGTCCAGGCGCTCGTAAACGTCGTAGGGGATGGTGCCAACGGGAACGCCTTGCAACAGGATGGAGTTGAGCACAAGCTGTTGGGCGCTGCCTTTGGGTCCTACTACCAGCACGCCGAACGGATCGCTGGCGTCTACGATGCCCTGGCGCACGCCGTTGCCGAGCGCCAGCACCGATGTGGACAGCGCAATTGCCAGCGCAACGATGAGCAGTGGTATAAACGTCTGTATGGGTTTGGTACGCAGGTTGCGCCACGTGAGGTAAAGGTCGTAGCTCATACGTGTTGTGGCTCCTGTGGGTTGCTTGCAGTGCTGTTGTCGCCGTCGTTTTGGTTCGAGGTCACGTCCAGCTTGCCGTTGTGCAGGTTGGCAATCTTGCCGAAGCCCGATGCAACGGACGGGTCGTGGCTGGCGACGAGCAGAATGGCGTTTGCCTTCTCGCAGCTTTCCCGGATGAGTGCCATCACCTGGACGGCAGCGTCGGGGTCTAGCGCGGCGGTGGGTTCGTCTGCCAGCAGCACGGTTGGGTTGTTTGCCAGTGCTCGTGCGATGGCGACGCGCAGCCGCTGCCCGGTGCTCATCTGCTCTGGTCGGTAGTTGAGATGATCGCCAAGCCCTACCTGCGTTAGCAGGTCGGCAGCGCGGGCGCGGCGCTGAGTGCCACTAAACGTTTGTGTGAACGCCATGGGCATTATCACATTTTCGATGGCGGATAGCGACGTGATGAGGTGATGGTTTTGGAAAACGTAGCCCACATTACGCGCACGGAAGCGGTCACGCTGAGACTCTGGCAGTCCGTACAGCGACTGTTCCCCGAACCAGACGGTGCCCTCGGTGGGGCGCATTAGCCCGGCGGTGATGTTGAACAGTGTGGTCTTGCCGCTGCCGCTCACACCGCGCAGCAGCACCTGCTCCCCCGGTGCCAGCGCCCATTCTGAAATGTCCAGGACCGTGCGCGGCTCTCCGGCGGGGCTTTGGTATGTGTGTTTAAGGTTTTCGTACCGCAGTTTCATCAATGATTAGCCGAGTCGCTCAAACTTTTCGACATAGACGCGCACGACGCTGACCATGCCCGTTTCCGCGTCCACAGAGGAGCCAACTTCCATGCGTCCAATCACGCGCAGTGGCTCTGTTGTGGAGAGAACCGTTTGGTCGGGTGGCATGTAAACCAGTGCGATGTCGCTGGGCCAGTCGGCGTCTGTACTGCAGAACGGGCACAGTGCAAGTGGCACACGGGTGAGCACGAACCAATCCAGGGCGGGCTTAAGCGGCGGTGCCATGTAGCCCTCAATCGCGACCATCTGCCCATCGAGCGAGACAAGCTTGTCTGAAAGCATCAGACCACGGCGCAGGTCGAAGCCGTCGTAGAACTCGTCAAATGTGATCGGCACGGGACTTTCATCAAACGTTAGGCGCTCTGCAGGGGTGGGCTGCATCGCCATGTCGGTTGCCATTGCAATCTCGCGGGACTCGCCCGGTTGCAAACCAGCGGTGAACGGCGTGGGGGTTGCCAGGATTTCGGTTGCGGTTGCTTCTTCGGTTGCTGCGGCGACCATTGCTTCGGTTGCCTCATCAATGATGATCGCCTCTTCGGTGGTGTCTTCCGTCTCGACTGCGATCGTTGTGGTTGCGGTTGGTGTGGTCGTTGCTGTTGCAGCGGGCGCATCGGTGGCGTCCGTTGTGGGAATTGCAGTTACCTGTGCGACACGGTCACCTGAGGCGCCACACGCTGCCAACAGCGGCACAAGAAGAACTGCGAGCAGTTGGTAGGGGATACGTTGCATTGATGGGGTTCCTTCTCTAATCTAATTTGTTTGCCTAAAAACAATGATAGTGCGTTTTTTCACAAGTGGGATGGGGTGGAGTTGAAAACCCTTACAGACCGTATCTATCTCTTTAAAAAACGTGCGCTAGGGCAAACGCCCCAGCGCACGGAGTGTTATCTCAGGGTCGAGATTTATTCCATGGACTCACGCGGGTCCAGACCGATGGCGCCAGCCATTGCGAAGAACACTTCGATGTTCTCCAGGCTGCTGCCCAGTTGCTCGGAGCCAGGACCCTGGCTGAATACCGGAACGTCTTGCAGTGTGTGTACGGAGCTGCTGGTGCCCGTGGGCAGGTTGCCGCCCAGTACCAGACCGTTCGGGTCATCCTCTGCGTTGTCTACCACGATGCCCTCTTCGTTGGAGATGGAGGGGTTACGCGGTACAACGCTAACCTGATAGTCCTCGGTGAAGGGCGGGTTCTCTACCTTGCCCCATGCCAGGGTGCGCTCTACGTCCCAGTCATCCGGGAAGAAGTCGCCGTCAGCATCTTCGTATGCCGGGAAGCCAGCATCACTGTATACGCCGATAGCGTCGCGCTTGCCCAGGTCGTCCTCAGCAGCGTTGAATGCCGGTACGTCTACGGTACCGAACACGTCGAAGCTGTGACCGTGGTCAGCAGTAACAACGATGAGGGTTTCGTCCAGCGTGCCGTTAGCTTCCAGGTACTCCAGCGTTGCAGCAACTGCACGGTCGAACTCGATCAGGTCTGCCAGACCGCGCTCGAAGTCCATCGGGTGGAACTGCTTGTCAACGCTAGCAGCCTCAACCTGCAGGTAGAAGCCATTTTCGTTCTGGGACAGAACATCCAGTGCAGCGATGGTCATGTCGACCAGACCCGGCTGGTCATCGCTTTCCAGGTTGTCGGTGTAAACGTTGCGGTCCAGCCATACGTTCAGGTCGTTGATTGCGAAGGTGCCCAGGATCGGTGCAGCGCCCTCTTCAACAGCAGCCTGTAGCTCGGTGTTGTTGGTAACAACGGTGTAGCCAACGTTCTCGTACTCAGCGAATACGTCAACTTCGTCCGGGCGGATGGAACCTTCAACGGTGTTCGGCAGGTTGTAGCGGGAACCGCCGCCGAGGTATACGTCCAGCATTACCGGGGTGAACGGGTTGCCCAGTGCATCTTCGAAGCCGATTGCCTGCAGCGGGAAGTCGGAGCGGCTGCGGGTGTTACGCTCACGGCTGTGACCCCATACTGCTGCCGGGGTTGCGTCCTGCGCGTAGGAGGTTGCAACCACACCCACGCTCATGCCACGGGTGCGCTTGATCATCTCTGCGAAGGTCTCAACACGCGGGTCGTCGTATGCATCCGGGGAGCTGTCTGCGTAAACGCCAGTTGCGTTAACAGCGCTCTTGTGACCGGTGTTGTAGGAGGATGCGCTGTTCGCGCTGTCCGTCATGATGCTGTCCGTACCGCTGGTGGAGAGCAGACCGATTTCTTCGAAGGTCTCGAAGGAGAGGCGGTCGTTGTAGAAACCACGCTCCATACCACGGGAGAGCAGGCGTGCAGCGGTGTTCGCCGGAACGGAACCACCGTCTGCGATGAAGAGGATCACGTTGCGACCGCCGAAGTCCATCGGCTCACGCACGGTGTAGAGGGCGGTGGTGGTCTCGCCGTCAGCAACAACCTCTACCATGTACTCGCCCGGCTCCATGAAGGTCAGGTCGCGAGCAACTACGGAAGCCACTGGCGTGCCGCCTTCGCCGTTCTCGTCAGCGCCGAACTCATAGGTCTCCTCGGTAACTTCTGCGCCGAAGAAATCTGCAACAGGCTCGCCGTCGATGGTAACTGCGAAGTCTTCTGGCAGTGCTTCCATGCCTTGCAGCTCAACGCGCATGTCGAACATTGCGCCCGGCAGGAATTGTGCGCGGTTGATCGGCAGGATCTCCACGAACATATCGTCGTCCTGTGCGCCCAGCGGTGCTGCGAAAGCAATCACCAGCATGGCGACGAGGGACAGTGCACCAAAACGAATCTTGGTCATGTAAAACTCCCTACGTAACTTGTACATAAAATGTGAGTGTGTAGCTTTGTCGCTACATCACCAATTGATACCGCGTGCGGGTTAAAAGCGATTTCCTTGGGGTTAAAGCGCGGTTAAGTCTTTAATAATTTTATAATCTAAATGAGACTAAATATCAACTTTTGGGCTTTTGTGGAAATACATAGCCCCAAACATTCCAATGCGTTACCAATTCCTTGTCCGCTGCGTGTCCCGGTTTATGTCAAACTTAATTATCGGGCGTTGTGGTTAGCACCATGATGCGTTTGAGTGCATTTGACTTGATCTCTCTGAGCAGTGCGAGTCGATAAATCGTTTTTTGTGCACTGTGACCATATGAAAGGTCATCAAGATCGTAAAAACAGCACAACAAAATGCCTTTTTTGCTTTACTTGCCGTGACCATTGCCCGTATACTGTGGCAAATGAAAAATGTTGTTTATAGTGTTGAGCGTTGCTCAACAAACAAGGAGAACATTATGGTTTCCGCGCTCGCTGGCGGTGCAACAAACCACCACGTTGATGAGGCTTACCGTACCGCGCTTAACCAGTATGACCGTGCTGCCCAGCTCGCTAACCTGGACGACGGCGTCCGCGAGTTTTTACGTTACCCCCGCCGCGAATTTACTGTTAACTTCCCCGTGCGCCGTGACAACGGCACGATAGAAATTTTCACAGGCTACCGTGTGCACCACAGCACCATTCTCGGTCCGTCTAAGGGCGGCATCCGCTATTCCACCAAGGTCACGCTGGACGAAGTGCGAGCGCTGGCGATGTGGATGTCCTGGAAGTGTGCGCTGGTGAACATCCCATACGGTGGCGCGAAGGGCGGTGTGGTGGTTGACCCGCGTGACCTGAGCGAACACGAACTGGAAAACCTCACACGCCGCTATGCTGCTGAGCTGATCCCCATCATCAGCCCACATTCAGACATCCCCGCACCGGACATGGGCACCAACGAGCGCACCATGGCATGGTTTATGGACACGTACAGCATGACGATGGGCTACTCGGTTCCGGCAATCGTCACGGGCAAGCCGATCATCATTGGCGGCAGTGAAGGGCGCACCGAGGCGACCGGGCGGGGCGTGATTATCGCCATGATGGAAGCGATGAAAAACCGGGGCTGGATGAACCGCTCCAACGCGACAATTGCCATACAGGGGTTCGGGAATGTGGGTGCAAATGCCGCCCTGTACGCGCATGAGCTTGGCTTCCGGGTCATTGCCGTGAGTGACGTAAACGGCGGCATCCACAATGCGAACGGGCTAGATGTGCCAGAACTGCTGCGCCATGTGGCAGAAACCAGCACGGTGATGGACTTCCCTGGCGCGGATAACATGACCAACGCGGAACTGCTCACGCTGCCGTGTGATGTGCTCATTCCTGCCGCGCTGGAGGGGCAGATCACCGAGCACAATGCCAATGATGTGCAGGCGGCGATGATCGTGGAGGCAGCGAATGGACCGACCACACCGGAGGCAGATGAAATATTGCAAGCGCGTGGCATCTTCCTGGTGCCAGATATTCTCGCCAACGCAGGCGGTGTGATTGTCTCCTACTTTGAGTGGGTGCAGGACTTGCAGGCGTTCTCCTGGGACAAGGAAGAGGTGTTCCGGCAGCTAGAGCGCATTATGATCCGGGCGTTTGACTATGCCATGACCCACGCCGAGGACCTGGATGTTGACCTGCGCAGTGGTGCTCAGGTGGCGGCGATCAAGCGGGTGGGCGATGCGCTGCTGACGCGGGGCTTCTATCCGTAGGTTAGCTTTGCTGTTCGTGCACTGCGTAATCTTCAACGGACTGTCTGTGGGGCAGTCCGTGTTGTTTTCTACGCCTAAAAACGTTACAAATGGCGAAACTTAACTGACAGATTTGCGAACATAAACATTGATGGAACAATGGGGTAGGGTACGAGAGTGGCTTGGCATTGGCAAGTCCCCAACAATCGACACAACCAGCGACGAAATCCGCGAGGCGATGGAACTCGCCCGGCAGGCACAGCGCAGTGAGGACTATACGCGGGCGCTTTCCGCATTAGATCGCGCCATGCACGTCGCAGACGAAGAAAAAGATGCGGCGTCCGTCACGATCATCGCACTGCACCAAGCGGATGTGCTCACGCTGCAAGGGCAGTACGACGAAGCAGAGCAGCTATTACAAACCGTACAGCAGACAGCAGAGGCGGTCAACCAGCCGGGGTTTGCATCGTATGCGCTGTCGTCATTAGGGGCGTTGTACCAGCACCGTGGCGATTGGGAGCAGGCACGCGAGACTTATGAACGTGCCCGCGAAGTCGCACAGGAGGCACAATCCGATGGGGCAGAGGGGCGTGCGATGGGGCATCTGGCAGATGTTTACCTGCACGAGAACAACGCCAGCTATGCGGTGCACCTGCTGCAAGAAAGCCTGCCCAAGCTCAACGCGGCGGGTGACCTGGAACTGAGCAGCTACTTCGTTGGGCGGCTGGGCGAGGCGATGATCGCCACCGGACAGGAAACTGAGGGCTACCAGCTGCTCGACCGGGCGTTCAAGCTGGGGGAGCAGCTCCGTAACAAGCGCATGATGCGCCGCTGGGCGACGACCATCGGAGACAAAACCTACGAACAGCAGCGTTACCAACAGGCCTACACTTATTACAAGCAGGCGCTCCCGTTATACGACGCAGACCCCACAGTGGCATACGTCAACACACTGGTGCGCGTAAGCCGCACCTGCCTGAACCTGGGCGAGCGCGAAGAAGCGCTCATTTACGCGCAGCAGGCGGTGCAAGTGAGCGGGCAGGGGGATGATGCTTCGCTGCAAGCGCTGGCAGCGGGGGCGTTGGGCATCGCGCTGCGGGCGAACGGCGACTACACCGAAGCAGCGGAACACCTGCGAACGGCAGTGGACAACACCGCATCTGATGATGACCCGCTGGGTAAGATTGACCTGCTGCGCCAGCTTGCCGCTGTGCAGGCAGCGACCAACCAACCGGACGGCGCGGAGGCAGCGTATCAGCAGGCGCTCACGTTGGCACAGTCCGCAGAGCGTGAAGACGCACAAGCGGAAGTCCACCGCGACCTGGGGTTGTTCTACGCGGGGCAGCAAAAGCTGACCGAAGCCGTGCAGGAGTGGACAATCGCGCTGGGCATGTTTGAGACGAGCGGCAGCAACAATCAGGTAGCGCGGCTGTACTGCGACATTGCCAGCGCACGGCGTCAGCTTGGGCAGGGGCAGCGTGCCATCCGGGACTACGAGCAGGCGCTCATCACGCTAAACCATGTGGATGACATTGGCACACGCGGGCTGGTGCTCTCCAACGCGGCGAACGCCTATACTGACCAGGGGGATATCGAGTCGGCGGCGGCGTTCTTCCGTGAGTCGATTGAGATTGCCCGCAAAATTGGCGACGACGCGGCGCTATCCACGCGGCAGGGCAACTACGGTTGGTTCTTGATCGGCACGGGCAAACCGCGCAGCGGCATCGAGCAACTGACCGCCGCCATAGACACCAGCGAACAACTCAACTTAACGCTGCAAAACGCCGTGCAGACGGACAACCTGGGCTTGGCGTACGACTCGCTGAGCCAGTACAAAACCGCGCTGGAATACCACGAAAGCGCACAACAAAAGCTGGATACCCTGGACGCGCCGCCCCCACGTTGGCAGGCGATGTTCAAGGCGAACACCGCCCGCACCAAGCTGTCACTGGGGTTGGTAGAGGAAGCAAACGCGCTGCTTGCTGAGGCGCTGGAGATTGCCCGCACCACGACGGATTTCGAGGCGCTGGCGTATGCGCTGGTGAGCCGGGCACGCGGGCACCTGGGCAACAACGCACTAGAGACAGCACAGCAGAATGTGACCGAGGCAGTGCAAATCGCTCGCAAAGCGGATATGCGCCGCGTGTTGGCGGAGGCGCTGACCGTTTACAGTGAGCAGCAGGCAGCAGCGGGGCAGCGCGAGCGCTCGCGTGAGCTGTGGGAGGAAGCACGCCGCCTGCACAGGATGGTTGGCTCCCCGCAGGCGAAGCAGACCCCGTTCTGGTTGGAAGACAGCACGGGCAAGGCGACGGAATAGGCAATGGCGCGTTTCTGGTTTACGTCTGCGCCGCTGTTTAGCCACCTGGACTGGGGCGGCTTTTTGAAGACGGCGCAGATGCTGCGACACAACGGTCATGATGTGTTGTGGGTGAGCGGTGAGGGCATGCGTGCGCCGACTGAGGGCGCGGGGTTGCGCTTTGCACCCATCCAAGAGACAGGGTGGCTGTGGCCCCCACCCCCACAACCGGACGTGAGCACGATGGAGCCGGGCGAGGCGGTTTTGCTGCGCTACGTGCGGGCGCTGGACACATGGATGACCGAATCGCTGGTGCAGGCGGCAACCCAAAACCTGATCGACCTGGCGGCGGAGCAGGGCAAACCCGATGCCATCGTCACTGACCCGTTCCTGACGGCGGCGGCACTCGCGGCGGAAGCGCTGGACGTTCCGCTGGCGGTGGCGGGCTGGGCAGCGCTGGCAGACTTCGATGAGGCGAACTTGTTCCCGGTGCAAAAACGCCTGAGCGAAGAGAGCCACCAGCGCATGAACCGACTGTACGCGCACTTCGGGTTGCAGGGGGTAAATTTCTCTCATGGGGCAGCGCCCAGCATCATCAGCCCGCATTTGCACATTAGCTACTTTACCGAAAGCTGGTATCAAGCGGAGAGTGCTATGCTGTTGGCGCAAAACGTGTTTGTGGGTGGGCAACCGCCCCGCACAGCGGAGCCTGTTCCCGACTGGTTGACGGCGATCCCGGAGGAGCGTGCGCTGGCATTAATCACGCTGGGCAGCACATTTACGGGCGACCTCGGCTTTTTCAGTTGGGCAGCACACGCGGCGCATCGGGTGGGGCTGGTGCCAATTGTCGTTATCGGCAGGAATCCGATCACGCCGGAGGACAAAGCAGAGCTAGTGCGTGCGCTGCCGAAAACGACGCGACTGCTAAATTGGGTAAACCTGGCGCATGTGCTGCCACGCTGCAAGCTGGTGGTTCAGCATGGCGGGGTGGGCACCACACACGCCGTATTAGCGCAGGGCGTGCCGCAGATGGTTGTCCCGCACGCGGCAGACCAGCGGGCACAAGCTCGCCGGGTGGCGCAGGCGAAGGTGGGGCTAAACCTGACTGCGCACGATGTGCGCAACGGCAAACTGCTGGAAGGTGCCCACGCGCTGCTGCGCGACGAGCAGGTGCAGGCAAACGCCCGCACCTTCGCGGCGGAAATGACCGCGCTGGGCGGTCCGCCGCGTGCAGCGGAACTGCTGGTGGATATGCTCGCTTAGCTGTCTTCGTCGGAGGTCATTGAGCCGTAGATGTCGTAGACGCCGTAGGCGTATTCAACCCAGTCGTAGGTTGTTTCCGCTGCCTCGCGCCAGTTGATGCTCTCTAGCCCGCTCACATCCTCAACCAAACGGCTCATATCCGCGAAGTCTGCGCCAGATGTTGCTGTGTCGCCCAAGATGTCGTCTGCGTTGTTTAGACCGCCCGTGCTGTCTTCCAGCGCGGCACGGGCAGCATACAGATCATCTAGCGACTCTATCGGCATCAACTCGTCGCCTACCTGCATCATCGGCACGCCCTCATCGGAGTAGGTGAGGGCACCCATGGGTGCTGCTGCGTCATCTGCGTAGTTCCATGCCCCGGCGGGCGGTGCGATGTCGCCTGTGTAGCTGAACCCGCGCCCAACATCATCCGCATAGGTCGCAAGCCCTGCTGCGTCATCGCCAAAGCGGGCGAACAACTGCCCTGCCTCCCCGATGATACGCGCCCCTGCGACACCGCCACCCAACACCACTGCTACAAGCAGATGGAGGCAACCGCCCTTTTTTTCGTTTTGCTGTGCCATGCCACATCGCTCTTTGAACTGAATTGTCACCCAATCGTATTGTATGCGCGGCAAGGCAGATGATGTTGTAAAGGCATGTTAGGATTACGACACGCATTGCAAGCAGGCAGCTATTTGCGCCCGGCGATGAGCCAGTAGCGGTGGTCAATGGTTGCCTCTGGTGTGCCGATAGCACGGGGACGCAGCCACTCGCGCACGGCGTCGGGTGCCTGCACCATCATGATTTCCAGCTTTTCTACTATTTCTGGCGTCGCGCCGATGCGCTTTGCCCACGGCACAAAGTCTGCCGTGCGGCTCACGTCCTCCTCGTGGACGACCGTCAACTGCGCGTCTAGGAATGCGCCGCGCCACGCCTGTGCAGAGAACTTGTGCACATGGCTGGGGTCGCGCAGGCGCTCAAAAGCGTCGATGTAGTCGGCTGCACGTTCATCCGGCGGCGCGTACTGATCTTGCACGACCAGCCGCCCACCCGGACGCAGCACCCGCACAGACTCCAACACAAAGCGGTAAATATCGCTGAAGTGATGTGCTGCGATGCGGCACGTCACGATGTCGAATGACTCGTCCTCGAAGGGCAGCGCCTCTGCATCTGCTAGCTTGAACGTCACATTGCTCGCCTGCGGTGTGACGAACGCCTGTGCCGCATCTAGCATTGCCTGGGTAATGTCTGTGGCGGTGACTGCTTTGACGTGCGGTGCCAGCTTGAGCGCGGTGTGCCCCCCACCCGTCGCCACGTCCAGCGCAATGTCGTCGGGTTGGGGTGCTGCCACCTGCACAATGCGTTCCAGGTCGGTGCCCTGCGCGTGGATGGAACTGTTCACGTAGTTCTGGGCGTGGTCGCCGAACTGCTGCTGCACCTTGCCTGTGATCTCTTGTTTGTCGCTCATCGTTGTTTGTGTCCTGGTTAATTGATTTGCTGTGTATGAGTGTAGCCAGCCCCGGTGTGCATGGCGTGCGATATTCACAGGGGCAATGGGCACTATTGAACCTATCAATGAGAATTCGTTTAGCTACCTGCGCCCTTTGCACCATTTTTACGCATGGCGCCCGGCAAACGGGCTACAATGAAGATGTGTTAATAGCAAGTTTGTGAGCACAGGTGGCGCACAGTGCCCTATTCCCAAATTGTTCTGCCGAAGGGACGCAGCCGACGAGACCGTGTTACACGCATGACGCGTGCCATCTGGCACGACACCATGGCACTACTGACTGAGTTTCGGCTACCGCTAACGGCGTTCATCCTGGCGACGTTCGGCGGTGGGTGGCTGTACGGGCAGGTCTACGCATCCATCTACCCGGAAAATCCCATCCCCTACACTGACCTGCCCTGGATGATGACCGCATTGATGGTGCTGGAACCGATCCATGATGTGCCAGCAGAGATGGAACTGATGATCTTCTGGTACCTGATGCCCATTCTGGCGGTATACGTCATTGGGCAGGGCGCGGTAGACTTTGTTCGCCTGTTTTTTAACCGCAGCAATCGGCGCGACGCCTGGGAGGAAGCAGTGGCTTCGACCTTTCGCAATCATGTTATCATCGTGGGGCTAGGGCATGTGGGGCAACGTGTGAGCCGCACGCTGGTGGCGATGGGCTTTGATGTCGTCGCCATTGACAACAACCTGAGTGAGGAGCTTGACCGCGAACTCAACGGGTTGGGGGTGCCATCCATTATCGGGGACGCTCGCAGCACGGACATACTGGAAAAAGCAGGCATCCGCCGGGCATCATCGCTCATCGTGGCAACATCAGATGACCATGTGAACCTGGAGACGATTATGCGGGCGCGTGACATGAACCCGGACATTCGCATTGTTGCCCGCATGTACGACCCGCAGTTTTCTAACCAGTTGAACCGCTTTTTGGGCGTGGAGGCGACACTTAGCTCGTCAGATCTATCTGCCCCGGCTTTTGCGGGTGCCGCCGTCGGCATCGAGATCACGCAGACGCTAAAAATCGCCGGGGAAGAGTACAGTATGATTCGGCTGGACGTGGAGGAAGGGTCTTTCCTGGACGGCAGCAGCATTGACCACTTGCAGGACGAATATCAAATGGACATTGTGCTGCACGGGTGCGGGGAAGATATGACCGTACACCCGGAGGGCGCGATACAGGTCAATGCCGGGGATACGCTGGTGGTCTTCGCAGAGCATCGCCGCATTATGGAAATCGTTTCTCAGAACCGCCCGCAGCGCAAGCGGCTGCCTAGCTAATGCAAAATCTGCTCACCCGTTACATACGCTACCTGTGGGTAGCGCTCGCGCTGGTTGCCGTCGGTATTATCGCCCTATTGGTGTACCTGTTCGCCGTGCCGCGTGACCCTGCCCCCGCGCTGCCCAGCGCGGTCACGCGGAATATTCGCACGATCTACCAAGCGGGGGTGACGAATGGCAACCGCCCGGATGTGTTCTCAAAAGTGGGGGACAGCATCACCGCGTCGTCCTCGTTTTTAACCCCGCTGGGTGATGGCACCTACGACCTGGGCACTTACAGTGAGTTGCAGCCCGTGATTGACTACTACAACGATGCGCAACTGCGCACGGGCAACCCGTTTACCAACCAATCGCTGGCGGCGGGGGTGGGCTGGTCTGCCATGACGGTGCTCAACCCGGACAACGCCAAGGCGGACGCCTGCGAAGTGGGCGAAACGCCGCTGGAATGCGAATACCGCTACTCCCAACCCACCGTGGCGCTGATTATGTTCGGCAGCAACGATGTCACGTTCCGCACCGTGGAGGAATACACCGCCGACATGCAGCAGATTATTGACATATCCGTTGCCAACGGCGTGATTCCGGTGATTAGCACCATCCCGTACCAAGATGCCTACGCGGACAAGATTGATGCCTTTAACGCCGCGCTGCGCCAGCTTGCCGACGATAATAACCTGCCCCTGTGGGACTACGGCACAGCGTCACGCAGTTTGCCGGATGCTGGACTGTCTGCTGATGGACTGCACCCCAGCGCCCCACCGTGGGATCAAACGCAGGGTGCGGGCGAGTTCACGGCGGAGAGCTTGCAGTATGGCTACACCACGCGCAACCTGACCGCGCTGCAAACCCTGGCGGATGTGCGCGCCGCACTGCCGGGCTAAAGCTGAACGCTGCAAATGCCCAGCGAAACCTAAGGAGAAACGATGCGCCCGTTGTCTGTTCTGATTGTGATGATCTGTGTTAGCTTCGTGTTTGCGCCACACAGCGCAGCAACGCCACCCCAGCAGGCGCTGCCCGGCGATGTGGTCGGTAACATCCGGGGGATTTATGCTGCTGGGCTAGCAAACGGCAACCGCCCCAACGTGTTCTCCAAAGTGGGGGATAGCTCCACCGTGTCGTATAACTTCCTCGGTCCGATAGGTGACGGCACTTACGACCTGGGCGAGTATGGCTACTTGCAGGGCGTCATCGACTACTACAGTGAGGTGCCGCTGCGGGCAGGCAACTCGTTTAACAACTCGTCTGCGGCGGCGGGCATTGGCTGGTCTGCGGGGGCGGTCACCAACCCGGACTACGCGGGTGTGGGCTGCCAGTCTGGTGAGTCGCCGCTGCGCTGTGAGTACCGCTTGTCTAAACCTACGGTCGCGCTGATTATGATCGGCAACAACGAAGTGACCTACCTGCCGGTTGAAGACTACATCATCAACATGCAGATCATCGTGGATATGTCCGTAGAGATGGGCGTGATCCCTGTCATCAGCACCTTGCACGACCGTCGTGGCAACACCGAGAAGGTAGACGCCTACAACGCCGCACTGCGCCAGCTTGCCGCGCAGAACCGCGTGCCGCTGTGGGACTACGCTGCTGCGCTCGCGCCGCTGCCGAACAAGGGGCTAACGGCGGACGAAACCCACCCGAACACGCCGCCCGGCAGTTGGTACCGGGGCACGGCAGCGTTCACGCCGGAGAACTTGCAGTACGGCTTTACCGTGCGCAACCTGACCGCCTTGCAGACACTGCACGCCATCCGGCAGAGTGTGGGATAATCGGCTAGGCAAAGCAGGTGGCAATTGCGATAATGGGGGTCAGCAAAATGCAACTTCACAGGTGTACCCGATGACCCAGCCGCCCGTAATACGCCCCACCAAAATTGATGTGAACCCCCGCGAAGGCTACATGCTCATTAGCTGGAACGACGGCGCAGAGTGCACGTATCCGCTGTCCCATTTGCGGGAGGCGTGCCCGTGTGTGGAGTGCCGGGGCGGGCATGAGAACATGGGCAAGGAATTTGCGCCCGATAACATCCTCGAACTGACGCCTGCCCGCTCCTACAAGCTGGAAAGCATCGCCAGGGTGGGCAACTATGCCATCCAGCCGCTGTGGGACGACGGACACGAGACGGGCATCTACTCGTGGGAGTACCTGCGGCACATTTGCCCGCCGGAACCTGAGACGGACGCTACAGACGAACCGAGTTAGCCAGGGGCGCTGCTGCGCCCTCAGTGCAATCGCTCTGCGCTCACGGCACCGGGGTGGGTGCCGTTCAGCAGCAAGCCTACGGCGCGTTGTGCGGTGCCCGCGCCCAGTGCCAGCCCGTGCCCGGTGAACCCAACTGCAAAGCCCACGTTCTTTCTGCCGGGCAGTGTGCCCACCAGCGGCAGCCCATCCACGCTAAAGCCCATAATGCCCGCCCAACGCCGTTCTATCGGCGCGGTGACATCTGGGAAGCGCTGGCGCATGTACGCTTCCAGCGTGTTTTGCACCGCGTCCGTGGTGCGGTCGTCGGTCGTGTCGTCTTCCGCAGGTTTATGATCTTTGCGCCCGCCACCAATCAAAAAGCGCCCGTCGAACGTCTGGCGGTAGTACATGTAGCCGTAGTCGCTGTAGCCACACACGTCAATCACATCCGCATCCAGCGGTGCCGTAACCAGGCACTGCGCCCGCGTCGGGATTACCTTGCCGATGAAGTACGGCTCCAGGCGTGGGGCGTAGGCGTTGGTGCACAGCAGCACATGCCGCGCGCGGAAGCTCACGCGCTGCCCGTGCACAGTAACGGTGTCCCCATCCTGTTCAATGGCGTAGATCTCGTTGTTGGGCACCCATGCTGCGCCGCTTTGCTGGTGGATGGCGTGTACCAGCTTGTAGGGCTGCACCCCAGCGTCGTGTGGCTGCCGAATTGCCGCACAGTAGCCGCGCCCCAGCGGGTCTTGCATGGTGAACTCGAACGGCAGCCCGTCGGCGTCCATAGTGCGTGCCGCTGCTTCTAGCTCTTGTGCCTCTTCGGGTGTTTCCGCCAGCAGCAGCGACCCCGTCGGTTGCACGGGCACATTACCACGGGCGATGAACTCGCGCAGGTGGGCGTGGGTCGTCTCGGAGAGCTGCCACACCTCACGGGTGGTGGCGTGCCCGTACTGTTCGATGGCGCGGTGGTAGTACACATCCAGTCCTGTAATCATGAACCCGGCGTTGCGACCGCTGGCACCCAGCGCGACATCGCGCGCATCGGTGATGACCACATCGCGCCCGTGCTGCCCGGCAAAGTACGCCGCCGCACAGCCGACCACACCCGCGCCGATTACCAGGAAGTCTACATACTGGGTTGGCGTTGTCGCGCTTGCCTGCCAATGAGAAACAGTCATCGGGTTAGCGGTTCACTTCGTAGCTATCGCCGGACGCCTGTGTGAGGTCAACCTGGACCTCGACGCCGCCGAAGCCGTCTACGATGTCGTGGGCGCGTACGGTAACAGTGGTCACATCGTCAGGGATGGTTAGCCCGCTTTGGCTGCGGGTGAAAGGTTGTTCGTTGACGTGCGGGTGCAGCAGCAGGCGCGTGAACGGGTCGGACTCGTTTGCCTTCAGCACGGTGCCGTCTGGCAGCACCACGTCCCAGCCATCGGCATAATCCTCCCAGCCCGTGTCCGGGTGGCGCACCGTAACGTAAAACGTCCAGTTGCCGTTCGGGTTGCGCTCCGCCCGGACGTACTCGACATCGGCATCGGCGGTAGAACTTGGCATGTTCTCCTCCAGGCTAGCGGTATAGTTGTCTAGCTGTGTGCAGCCGGCAAAAAGCGCAGCCACCACAATCAACAAAAGTAAGCGTGTCATGGTCTAGTTGCCTCCCAGCGGCATATCGCTGTTATCGGGTGTGACGGTGGGGCGGGTACCCCCCTGCTGTTGTTCTAGGGTAGCGGTGCCCACAATTCGGGTGACGGTTGGGTCTGGCGTGGCGGTGCCACGGGGCGCGTTGTCTCGCACAGGTGTAACCGTCGTGTTGGCGCTGCCGCCCCCGCCCTGCGGTGCGCTCTGTTGAAAAACGGTGGGGCTTGCGGAACCGCCGCCCGTGCCCGCGCTCTCATCGCCACAGCCCACTAGCATGAATGCCGCCACCAGCAGCACGCCCATTAATCGTAACATGGCAGTTCACTCCCCCCTTGGGACGCCGATTTAGTCAGTGCGCGTTGATGGTAGCACTCAGCGGACGTGCTTTCTAGCTTGACCCAACACCACTTTGCCCGTTTGCCCATTGACGAGCGCGGTGCGTAAGTCGCCGTCTTTTTCCCGGATGGTGACGACCCACACAGGCAGCAGCATCAGGCGCATGGTCATATGATCGACCTGGGTGGCGACGGTGCGTTCCATGTTCGGGTTACGGTTGGGGTTGCGCTGGATTGCCTCTCGCCGGAACTGCGTGCGGACATCCAGGGATGCCTGGTCAAAATCGTAGTGGTACAGTTCCGCCGCAAACTTGGAGAGCAGCTTGGGCGTGTAGGGGATTGCCTCCAGCAGGTCGAACTTGCCCAGCTTGTTCAGCAGGCGGCGCGGGGGCGAATCGACGGCGGGGACGAGGACGCTGTGCATGGAGTGGGATGCCTCATGCCGCTGGGGTAGCTCTGTGCGGCTGCGCTTGTCCTGGGCGTAATCTGTGATGATCGCCTTGCCCATGACATCAAACGCCCAGTAGGGCAGGAACACACCCTCGGTACGCATGTCGGCAACGCGATTGTCTGAGAAGAACCCTTTTAGCTTTTCCATGTGGCTGTTGAGCTGCGCGTGGAGCTGCTGTTTGGCGTCCTTACGGCGCACCCGAAAGCGCACCACGCCATCCGGCTGGCGGAATGCGCCCAGCGTGTCCTGCACGATCACATGGTTGGAGTTGCAAAACGGACAGCGACCGCTCATCTTGCCGGGGGGCAGCACACGGTCGGCACCGCACTCGTTGCAGTGCACCATGCGCTCCCCCACCTGCCAGCGCACCGCCTTGCCCCGTTGCTTGATGAGCGCGACGGCAAGCGAGGTGTTTTTGCTGGGTTGCACGGCGTGGGCACTCGTTTCGTCCTGGTAGCCGCAAAACGCGCACTCTACGGCACCGCCAGGGTTAACCGTCAGCCCGCCCCGGCAGATGGGGCACAGCAGCGCTTTCGTCTGGGCAGTAACGGCACCATCGGCGGCGCGGCGGTTATCGTGGTACACGTCTTCTGAGCGGCGTGCCTCCTCTTCGGTCATCTCCCCGTTGAGCACCAGCAGCAGGCGGGTTACCTCCAGGTTGTGCGGTTGTATTGCCAGCAGCTTATCCAGGTGGCGGCGCTGTTCGGTCTCGTCCTGGCTCAGTCGGGCGATCCAAAGGTGCGCGTCCAGGAACTCACTGTTCATGTTTAGCAGGCGCTGGCACGTTTTTATCGCCTCCTCGCGCTCCCCCCGGTGCAGTTGCGTGCGCAGGCTGCCGATGAGCGTTTGCATCCATGGGGTGGTTTCGCCCTGGTACATCAGCCCGCCAAGCACCCAGCGTTCGGTGGGTACGGTTGCGGTTGCTTTGGCGTCACCGTTGGGGGCATCTGCGGGCAGGTTGCCATCTAAAAAGCGCCCGCAGTCTAAGCACTGGATTCTGCCGTATTGTTTGCTGACTTCCATGGCACCGCCGCACGCGATGCACGTAAACGAAAAGGGGGGCATGGGTGTTCTACCTGAGACCAAGACAATGCTATGTTTATCTTAGTATAGTACGTCTTGATCCCAGGCTCAACTATGTTGGCTAGGGTTCGTCGCGCTCCCAGGAGCGCAGCGCCCGTAGCTGTGGCATCTTTTTGGACTGGTGCCCGCCCATGCGCTGGAGCACATCGTTGAGGATGTCCATGGCGTTGAGGATGTAATCGCCTTTGTTCAGCATCACGCACTCCGCCCGCTGGGCAGTTGCCGCGTCGGTGATTTCCGCACGGGAGGGACGACGCTTTTTGGCGAGTGTTTCTAGCACCTGGGTCGCCCACACTACGGGTACATGTGCTGCCTCGCAAATCCACATAATTTCTTCCTGCATTTCTGCCAGGCGCACAAAGCTGAGTTCAATGGCGAGGTCACCCCGGGCAATCATCACGCCGACGGGCTGTTTGCTGCCCGCCGCGACGATGAGTTCTGGCAGGTTGCGCACCCCCTGGCGCGTTTCCACTTTGAGCACGAGCCGCAGCGCACGCCCTGGGTTGCGTGTTTCCAATTCGTGCTGCAAGCTGCGCACGTCGTCTGCGGTTTGCACAAACGAGTACTGCACGATGTCTGCATAGGTGGCGACAAAATCCAGGTCTTGCCGATCTTTGCCGGTAAGGGCGGGCAGGTTGATGTCGGTATCTGGGAAGTTGATGCCCTTTTCGTCTTTCAGCTTTTCCCCTTTGGGACGGGCGTCGGTCACTTCCAGGACGATGCCCTGTGGTACGCGCTCGCGCATGGTGGTGCCAAAGCGCCCGTCATCGAACCACACTGCCGCCCCAACCTGCACCTGTGCCAGCACTTGGGGCAGCGTGCAGCGTACCTGCGCAGCATAGCGTGCGTCTTGCTCCCCCGGAACATCTTCTGTGAGTAATATCAACTCGCCGGGGCGCACCCGGAACTCATCGTCGCCGGTGGTGTCTGCCGTTCGCGCCTTGGGACCGCTCAAGTCCATCGCAATTTTGATTTCCTGCTCGGCGTCTGCCGCCGCTGCACGGATGTGCCCAATCATGCGCTGCCAGCGGTCGGGGTCGTCGTGGGAGCAGTTGATGCGGGCGATGTTCATGCCGTGGGCGATCATATCCCGCGCAATTTGCGGGTCATCTGCCGCCTCTGACGGAATGGTGACCATCATGCGAACGGGGCGGTGCGGCGGTGACTGCCCTAACACGGCGGTTGCTTCCTGTGCGAGCAGGCGGTTGCCCAACTGGAAGTCGTCTGGCGAGGGATGGTTGGGGTAATTTGCCGTGGGGGCGCTTGCCAGTTGTGCCAGCGTTGCGAGTACCGCGTTCAGGTTAGGTAGCACCTGTGCTTCTAGCCGACCGAGCGACGACAGCCCCCACGGGCGCAGCGCCATTTGCACCTCGCGCATGTCGCGCTCCCGGAAGGCAAGGTAACGGGCGAGGTTTTCCACACTGGCGGCGAAGTGCTGGCGAGATGGTGCGTAGTCGGGTTGCCAGTGTTGCAGGTGTACTTGTGCACCGCGCAGCACATCGGCGCGGATGCCTGAAAGCGCTTGTAACAAGTTTGCGGGTGTGTCTAGCTGCGTTGATGGTTGCGGTTGCATAGGGAGACCCCTCAAAAAGTGACTTACAGGCTTGCCCAGCCGGGGAACGCCCATGCCAGTGCCTCCGGCAGGATGCTGCGGAAGGCGACCAGCCCGTGCCCACTGCCAAGCTCTACAAACTTATACTCAAGGTCGGTGCGCTCGTCCAGGATGTCTGACAGTTCGACGTTGGGGCGCAGGAAGCGTCCCGTGACCTCGTAGCGCCCGACGGTGTGGAAAACGCGGCGGGGCAGCAGTCGGGCGTCCTGGAAGCGCTGCGCATACTGCATGAGCTTCTCCTGTCCGGGTCCCTTGCCCAGGGGCGGGGAGAGCATGACCAGCCCGTTGAACACGGCAGGGTTCTTCAGCGCGGCATCTGCCGCGGCGACGGCGCCCGCAGACGCGCCGCCAATGCCCAGGTTGGTAGAGTCTATGCGGTAGTGGGTTTGCAGGAACGGCAGCAGTTCGTCCAGGATGAAGTCGTAGTGGGTGTCTCGCAGCACATAATCACGGATGCGGTCTTGCTGGGTGCCGCTTTGCACCATAGCAATGATGACGGGTGCCATGCGCCCGTGCTTGACGAGGGCGTCCACGATGTGCGGCACTTGCAGCGGACCGACTGCCCACTGACCGTCTTGCAGGATGAGCAGCGGGTATACCAGCCCGGACTCGCGGTAGTTTGGTGGGGTGTGCACCCACACTTTGCGCCCCACAAAGCCCATCTTCTGGCTGTTCATGCGGTGCTCTACCGTGCTGCCACGCGGCACGCCCCCCAACCGTGACCAGTCCGGGAAGGGGCGGGCGGCGGGCATTTGCAAGACGGACACATCCAGGTTTGCCGTCTTCATGCTTGCCGGGTTAAGCGAGTCCGTCCGCCAGTACTGCTGCACCCGTGCGGTGAGCTGCGCCGGACTTTCCTGCGCGAGTGGGGTCATCGGGTCGTCCACGACGATGAGGTAGTCCAGCAGGTCATCCTGGGCAAACGGGTACGTCACGTAAAACAGCGACGTGCCCTCCAGGCGCTCCATGGGCACAAACGGCGGGTCTGCCTTGATGGTATCCAGATTGAGAGCAACTTGGGTCGCGCCCGGTTCGGTGTAAATAAATGTTGCCCGGTTGCCTTCCACCCAGGGGAACACCGGGCGTTCTGCCAGCAGGGCATTGACTATTGCCTGCCGCTCGTCAACGGGTGCCGCCTGCGCCTGGGTTAAAAACGCGTCGAAAGTCTCCCAGTCGGACATAACATCTTCTCCAGTGTTTCGTTTGTGCCAAAAGTGCCCCCATTATAACCCGGCTTAACAGCGCTTGCGTGTCATTGGAGGCGATAGCATAATAACCGCTGATGAAAATCCCGTTATGAATGCAGAGGAGACCGGGCTTGAACTTACGTGTGTGGCTTACAGCCCCTGCCCTTGCCGTGTTGTTTGCCGCGTGTGGCAGCGCCCCACCACCGACGACCGCGCCCACCGCAGTGGTACAAAGCGACACCCCCACTGCCGAAATCCAAACAGACGACAACAACACCGCGCTCGATGCGCAAACCCAGCCGCAGCAAACCCAGCCGCCACAACAACAGGACGCGGGCGCTGCGGCAGCAAGTGCCGCCACGCCGATCCCGAGTGATGTGGTTGCTGTTGTAAACGGCGAGCCGATTTCAGCAGGTGAATACGACGCCATGTTAGCACGCCGCCGCGCAGAAATGTCTGTCGCTGACGAGACCGCACTGGAGACCTTTGTGACAACCGCGCTCATCAACCAGAAGCTAATTGAACAGGCGGCAGAGCGCATGGACGTGACCGTGACGGACGCCGAGCTTGACGCCGAGATCGCCCAGCTTAAGGGCATTGTTGAGGGCAACGAGGCGGCCTGGCAGGCGTGGCTGCAACAGAACAACTACACCGAGCCAATCTTGCGTGAGGAACTGCGCATTAGCCTGCTGACGGCAAAAGTGCGCGACGAGGTTGTGGGGAACGCACCAGAGCAGGTCACGCGGCAGGTGCACGCTCGGCACATCCTGGTGAGCACCCAGGCGGAGGCGGCGGACATCCGGCGGCGCTTGCTTAATGGCGAAAGCTTTGTAGAGCTTGCCGCAGAGTTCTCTCAAGATGTGACCACCCGCAACGAGGGCGGCGACCTGGGCTGGTTCACCCGTGAGGAACTGCTGGAACCCAACGTCGCAGAGGCCGCATTTAATCAGGAAGTCGGTGATATTTCTGAACCTGTGGTGACGCGGCTGGGCTTCCATGTGATAGAGACGCTAGGCTTTGATGACCTGCCGCTGCAACCGGAAAAGCAGGCGCAGGTGGCGCAGGGCATCTTCGATGAATGGCTGATTACCCAGTACGACAGCGCAATTATCGAGTTTAACCAGAGCTAGGAGCGACCAATTATGGGGCGTGGTTACAGCATCTTGGCAGTGGTGATTTTGCTCGTGGCAGTGGTGATTGTGGGGGCGGGGGTAGTGGTTGCCGTGCAGTCCCGCTCCGCAGCGGCAGAGCAAGCAGCAAATGTGCCCACACAGGTGGTCATCCCCACCATTACGCCGCTGCCGTCGATTACGTCCACGCGCACGCCGTTGCCCACGCTGCCGCCTACGTTCACGCCCACACCCACCGTCACACTGACGCCGACCGTCACGTCTACGCCCACGTTTACGCCCAGCAGCACGCCGACGATTACCGACACCGCCACACTCACATTTACGCCTGTCTCGTCGGCAACGTCCACGCCGACAAATACCCCCACCGTGACGAACACATCCAGTGTGCCGACCGCAACCCGAACAGCGACCAACTCGCCATTCCCGTTCCAACTGCGCGGCGGCGAGGTCATTTTCACCAGCAATACGTTTAACGAGCAAGGGTGTGCCTACCAGGGCATTGGCGGGCAAGTGCTTGACCAACAAAATGTTGGCATCGACGACATTGTGAAGGTAGTTGTCGTCGACGACAACGGGCGCTCATTCTCCGCTGCTGGCGGAGACAACACCCGTTATGGCCCGCGCGGCGGTTACGAGATCGGTGTGGACACGCAGCCCAACCGCCGCACCTACTTTGCTGAAGTGCGTTCCACTGACGACACTGTGCTCTCGCCCTCAATAGAGGTCACATTCCCATCAGACTGTGACAGGAATGTGGCGCTGCTGTACTTTGAGCAAACCCGCCCGTTCTAGCCGCTCTTACTGAGGCGCGGTGAAGCTGTCCGGCATTTGCATGGGGGTGTCCTCCGTTGCCTCGGGGGTTGTGCGCTGCGGCGGCACGTCCGTTGCTGTGTCTTGCGGTTGATCCTGCCGCTGCGCTTCGGTTGGCTCGACTTGTGGCTCGGTGGTGGTAGGTTCTAGCGGCACCTCTGTAACGACTGCTGGCGGAACATCCGTCACAATCGGTGGGTTGACCGGAGCGTTGGGCACATCACCCACTTGCCCCTCACAGGTGGAGCCATCCGGGATGATAAGCTCTTGCCCTACGGTGATGGTGTTCGCCTGATCGACCGGGATGTTGTTCGCCGCTGTGATCTCCGATAGGCAGGTGCCGTTATCCAGGGCGATGCGGAACAGATTGTCGCCGGGCTGCACAATGTAGGTGCCCGTTTGCACTGGCGGTGCTTCGGCGATTGTTTCGCCGTCCACTGCCGCGTAGACCGCGCTCACGGGTTCCGCCAATGCCAGTTCATTGGGTGCGGCGGCGCGGGGCGTGCCAACGACGGATACATTCTGGGTGGGGTCTAGCGTTAGGTCTAGCGCTTGCCCGGCGGGTACAACCGTCCCCGTCTGCACGGCGGCAAGCTGCCCCTCGTGTACGGTGACGGTGAGTGTGCCGTTCTGGTTGTCCGTTAGCGTGATGAGCGACCCCAGCGTGACGTCTAGCCCGTTAATGGTCAGGTTGACGGTGATGCCCTCTGGACTGCGGATGGCGACGGTTGAGGGTGCCTCCTGGCAGTTAGGCGCGCCGATCCCCGCGCTAAAGAAAAATGCCTGCATTGGGGCGCGGTCGTCTCGCTGTAGGCTGCCGTCGTCCAGGCGAACATCACCCAGCAGCAAGAAGACCACACCCTGCCCCGGCGCAGTCGCGGGCACATCTGCCTGCACATTCATGACGGCAAACCCCAACACCAAGCCCTCCAGCACAAGGGGGCTGGCACCCACCCAAAACACCAAAGCAAGAACGACACACACAGACCCCCCC
>CAYVGI010000015.1:0-50351 GCA_964451095.1 uncultured Anaerolineaceae bacterium | reverse complement strand
CCCCTCGGCGGCGGCGGCCCTTACCGTATTCGATGCACACGCAGCCTGGAATTGGTCCCAGCCCTGGCGGACGAGGTCGAGGCCGGTGTTCACCTGGTTGGTGGCCTGTACAAGCCTGAAGGCATCGGTGGAAACGCTTTCTAGCGTGACGATACCCGCAGGAAGCTGGTAGTCCTCGATGATATCTGGCCGGGCGGCGCGGCAGCCATCGGTGATGCCGTTGTTGGCCTGGGCTTCTTCCCAGAACCCGCGCAGCACCGTCTGCGGGCCGATGAGGCCGGTCGTGCGGTCGATAATGTCGGAGAGTTCACCGACGATGGGCCGGGTGGCGAACAGGAGTTCCTCCGGCGTGACGGCGACGGTTGGCTCGGGGGTGGGGCCAGCGGTCGGTGGCACTGCGGTTGGCTCATCGGGGGGCACGACTGCGGTATCTAGGCGATTCTCAAGCTCGGGCACGCGGCTGACGAAACTGGAGGCCAGGTTGTAGTTCTGCTGGGGTTCGTCGCCCTCCAGCGGAATCTCGTCGAAGCAGGCCTGGTCGACGCGAGTTTTGGCCGCCGTGAGCGTCTCCAACGCAGTGTTCAACTCGTCGACGATGGCGGCCAGTTCGGCGTTGGCCCGTCGGTCGTTCGTGGACATTTCCACCGCTTGCGCACTGACATCGTAGAAAGCCGTGCACTCCGCAGGGGGCGCGCCACCGAGGGTCGGTTCGTATTGGGTGACGAGCGTTTGGGCGTTGCCGTTTAGCACCCCCAGCAGCGTCCGCGCGTCGTTGACGATAACCTGTGGGTCCTGGTCGGGGGCAGTGTTGGGCACCTCGGTGGGCCGTGGGGTGCGGTTGCCACCGAGTAACGCCGCAATATCGATGCCCCCACCGCCTTCGCCGCCCCCGAGCAAAAACACCCCGGCATTCGCTGCCAGCAACAAAACGAAGAGCGCGGTCAGCCCACCGAATACGCCCCACAATCGCGATGCGGGGACTGACAGGCGCTTGCCGATTTCGCCCTCTTCGAGGATGGGCGTCAGCAACTCCTCGACTTCCTCGTCGCGGCCTTCATCAATCGCTTCCTGGAAAGCCCGGAACATGCCGAGCGAGTATTTCGCGTTGGCCCGTACCTGTTTGTCGGGGTCATTTTCGTACGCATCTTTCAGCAGTGTGATGCCCTCTGCCACACCCAACTCACCGAGCATCATCGCGGCTTCGCGTCGCCGGTCGACGTTTTTCGACCGGATTTGCCTCATGTATCGATCAACCAGCTTATCGTAGTCTGCCATTAGGGATTCGCATCCTGCGTTTGCGTTGTCTCAACTATAGTTGATGATAGGCAACCAGACCAAAAAACACAAAGCAAGAATCGAATGGTATTAAATGGACTGCATTGGTATTATGCGCACAGGCTGAGGACATGTTAGCCTGTGCTTAGCCTGGAAACGATTTCACTTACGAAGAGGCTGCGCTATGCTTACCTCGCACTCGCTCGACATCACGCTAGACCGCGACAGTGAAGAGCCGATCTACCGGCAGTTGATCGACTACATTCGTATGCAGATCGACAGCGGTAACCTCACCGCTGGCGCGCGCCTGCCCGCCAGCCGCGACCTCGCCCGCCAACTCGGCATCAGCCGCATCAGCGTCGTCAACGCCTATGCCGAACTGCGCTCCGATGGCTACCTCAGTGCCCATGCTGGGCGCGGCACGTTCGTCGCGCGCCATAGCAGCCCGCCCCAGCAGCGCCTGCCTGCGCGTGAAACGATGACCGAGGCCCGCCCCGCCGCGCAGGACCGTTCCGTCCGCGAAATGATGCGGCTCGCGCGCAAGCCGAGCGTCATCAACTTTAGCCACGGCACACCCCCGCCGGAGTTCTTCCCGGTGGCGCACCTGCGCGACGCGATCAACACGGTGTTGGACCGCGACGCGGCCACTGCCCTCACCTACGAAGTGCCCGATGGCTACGGCCCGCTGCGCCGCGCCATCCGCGATTACGTGGGGTCGTGGGGCATCGAATGCGCCCCGGAACATGTGCTGGTAACCGGCGGCACGCAGCAGGCGATCGACCTTGTCGTGCAAAGTGTGCTTAGCGAAAACGATGTCCTCGTCACGAGTAAGCCAACCTACCTGGGCATCATCGATATGGCCCGTACACGCCGGGTTCGCATTCATGGGGTAGCGATGGACGACGAAGGCATGCGCATCGACTGCCTTGAGAACTATATCGTCGAGAACCGCCCGCGCCTCATCTACACGATGCCGAGTTACCACAACCCCACCGGCACGGTGATGAGCCTGCACCGTCGACGGCAGTTGGTGAACCTGGCTGCGGATTACAACATTCCCATCCTCGAAGACGGGGTGTATCACGAGTTCGGCTTCGACGGGGAAGAGCTACCCCCACTGAAAGCACTCGACGAAAACGACATGGTGATTTACGCCAGCGGCTTCACGAAAATTTTGCTGCCGGGCCTGCGCATCGGCTATTTGGTGATTACCGGCGGGCAGTATGAGCGCATTGCGCGGGTAAAAGCGGCGGCAGACATCGCGACGCCGGGGTTGAACCAGCGCGCGCTGCATCTGCTGTTGGAACGGGGTGTGCTGGCGCAGCAACTCCACAACAACACGCGTGAACTCCAGCGTCGGCGTGATGCGGCCCTCGCGGCGGCTTCGGCGTACTTCCCGCATGGTACGCGCTACAAGCGCCCGACCGGCGGCCTGTACCTGTGGGTGGAACTGCCCCACACTGGCCCCACCGCCGCCGAACTGTACATCACCGCCGTGCAGCGCGATGTCGCCTATGCGATCGGCAACCTGTTTTACCCAGATGGCAGCGGAAGCTATCACCTGCGCCTGAACTTTGCCCTGCAACCGCCGGAGCGTATCGACGAGGGCTTCCGCCGTTTGGGCGAGGCGTGGCGCGAACTGGCCTACGACTACGCCGAACTCGATAAGTCGCCGTTGCTGTAACGGTCATCTGAACGGCAACCTGTAACAAACCGATTAAAAGCAGCTCCCCAGCCCCAAATGGGGAGCTTTGCATCCGGGTGGTCAGTTGCGCCCGAAAGCCTGTCCCTACTAAGATACATACAAGTTATGATTTAGCTTCGGAGACACTTGCAATGCGTAAGTGGTGGACCTTGCTGCTATTTACCCTGGTGCTGCTGCCAACCATGGCGACGGCCCATGCCCAGGAACTCGACATTCGCACGACGGCACAAAGCGTCGTGCTCATCGATGCCATTGCCGGTAACCAAATCCTTGGTTCTGGCTCTGGCACCATCATCGACCCCAACGGGCGCATTTACACCAACGCCCACGTCATCGAGGGTGGGACGGACTTCGCCATCCTCTTGTTGTCGGACATCCGCGAATTGCCGGAGTTTCGCTATTTCGCCCGGCTAGAGTGGGTTTCGCCAGACATCGACTTTGCGATTTTGCAGATCGACCGCGACGCGAACGGGCGCAGTATCGACCCAAGCACGCTCAACCTGCCGTTCATCCGGCCAGCATCGGAAGAGTTGTTCGTCGGCGATGAGATACGGGTGTTCGGTTACCCCGGCATCGGCGATGGCTATATGGTGGTCACCAGCGGCGAAGTGGTAACCGTACAAAACGGCGACATGTACGGCCAGCGCATCCCCGTGTGGTACCGCACCGATGCCGAAATCTCGGGTGGCAACAGCGGCGGCCTCGTCGTCAACGAACGCGGCGAGATGGTGGGCATGCCCACATGGGTGCGCAGCGAAGAACGCACCGGCGGGCGCCTGGGCGGTGTGTTGCCCATCCCGGCGATGAACGCCGCCCTGGTTGCGCTCGAACAGGGCATTAGCGGCAACAACAATGCCGCGCCAGGCGGCACGAGTGGCACGACGACATTGACGCTGACGAACAACAGCGACACCCCCATCTGCTATGTGTTCATCTCCCCGACCACCTCGCGCACATGGGGCGATGACCAACTCGGGCAAACCGAGGTGATTGCAGCGGGCACGCAACGCGCGTTCGATGTGCAGATCGACTTCTACGATATGTTGCTGGAAGATTGCGACCGCAACACGCTCGATGACATCCGTAACATCGATGTCTCGCAGCCGACGATGATTGCGTATCCAAGTAGTGCGACGGCGCCGGGTGGCAGCAGCGGCGAGAGCGTGCTCCCCGATGGCCCGGCGGACAGCACATTTACGGTCGAAAATCTGTCGGGGATGGTCATCTGCTATGTGAATATTTCGCCGACCACGGCGGATGTGTGGGGCGAAGACCAACTGGGCAGCACGGAAGTCATCGATGTGGGCGGCCTGCGTAACTGGGAGGTTCCATCGGGGACGTACGACATCCGCCTATTGGACTGCGACCAGAACACGCTCGATGAAATTTACGGCGTGGAGGTCTTCGGGAAGGCCGTTATTCAGTTCCAGTAGCGCGCCACCTGCGCGCGGCGATGATGGCCGTTGGCGTGTCGATCTTTTCGAGCGCGTCGGCGGCCTCGGCGGCGACGTTGGCCGGGTGGGTGCTGTCGAGTTCGGCTATTAGGGCGGGCACGGCGCGCGCATCGCCGATTTCACCGAGGGCATAGACGAGGTTGCCGCGCAACACGGCGTAGGTCACCCACAATTCGGTGAGGGCATCTGGTTGGGCAGCCTCGGCAGCGAGGAGTTCGCCGCGCGTCGTAGCGAGTTTTTCCTGCAGGGCGGGCACCGCCACCGGACTCGCGAGATAGGCCAGACCGAGCGCAGCGCGCACGACGGTGTCGTAGTCGTCGCTGTCGAGCTTGGCCGCGAGTTGCTCGGCAAAATACGCTGGTGGGAAGACGCTACCCAGCAGCACCGCCACGAATTGTGCCATGTTCATCAAGCGTTACTCATTCTTCGTCATCCCACGAGAAGACGTTCACCCTCTCGGGCCGAATGTACACAATCACATCATCGCCCCCCAACTCGGTTGGATAGTCGGTGCCGATGTAACGATTCGAGAGCCTGTGCAAATACTCGGCTGAACCCGATGTGTGGTGTTTGGCATATTGCCCGCGAATTTGAATGTAGCGGTACACTTCTTCAGGGTCTTGGATAAGCAATGAGACGTGCGGGCGCTGCAACATATTCTTGATTTTCAGGCTGTTTGGTGAGGTGACGAAGCAAACGAAGTCATCCTGTATACCAAACCACACGGGCGCGATGACCGGTGCCCCGCTGGCGAGTGTCGTTGACAAATACGCAATCGCCTTTGACGTGTCGCTAATCAGATCGTGGTAGGCCTCTGGTACGAGTTGCATGGGTCACCCCCAGTTACAGTTACATAGGAATAGGGTTGCAGCAGGCAGTAGTGGGCAAATGAGCTTTAGCACCCAAACGGCACGGTGATGTTCGGCACCTGCCCCACCTCGTACAGGTCGTAGCGCATGACGACCGTCCCCGTCACTGGCAATTCGCTGCTGAGCAGGCGCGCGTTTTCGATGTCCATCGTAAGCCAGTACCGCACGACCGCGTTGTGCGCCGGCGCGACCCACAGTTCGCCCGTCAGCCGTGTGATGACGGTATCCTCGGCAAAGCGCACCGAGGGCAGATTGAGGGCCTGCGGCGCGAACGAGTATTTCCACACATCTTCGCCGTGCAAAATCTGACGATCGCCGGTCGGCACGGCGTCGCGCACCCCGCCGATAAGATCACCGGCAGTGAGGCTAGCGGCGGTTTCGGCATCGCCGTTGGCTGCACCCAGGCACACCTGCTCGCGCACGAGGAACGCATCTGGCCCCAGGCGAACTGCCTCGTACGAGGCCCCCTCCGGTTGACGCAGTAACTCGCCGGACGATTCCACGATAACCCGCCGTGAGGAGCCGATCTGGTTAAATTGCACCTCGGCGCGGACCTCGGCGGTGGTGGGGCGCGTCGTCTGCGAGAACACCCCGTCGAAGCTGAGCAGCACCTCGTAGCGCCAGCCTGGCAGCAAGCGCAGGTTAGCGTCCACGCGCTCGAAGGCGACCGCCTCGCGGAAGCCCGGCGGCGGTGCGTTTTCCGTCAGCGGTAGGGTCGTCGCCACCGCGTCGATATCCACGGTGGGGGGTAAGTCGTTGGGGGTGAGGCCGCGCCCGCTCGTACAGGCGGCCAGGGCAAGCACCATCCCCAGGAGCAAAAACCGTTTCAAGGTACGTCCTCGGCAAGTGTCAAAGGGTCGTCAACATTGTAGGTAGTACCGTTGACACCGGCTAGCCCCGTCGTATAGAATTCTTGCGGGCTGGGGCCTTGAAGTGCACCAACCCGCCTGATATAATGCGCCAATGTAGCTCAATTGGCAGAGCACCCGCCTTGTAAGCGGACGGTTGCGGGTTCGAGTCCCGCCGTTGGCTAAGCAGATTAACAATTTGCACAACACCATCTGGGTCAGTGTCCCGAGCGGCAAAGGGGGCGGACTGTAAATCCGCTGCGGAAACGCTTCGCAGGTTCGAGTCCTGCCTGGCCCACCTGAGATGTGCCTTTGTAGCTCAGGGGCAGAGCGCATTCTTGGTAAGAATGAGGTCACGGGTTCAAATCCCGTCAAAGGCTTGGCACAGTTTGAGGAGTGTACGTCATGGCGAAGAAAGGGTCGCGCGTCGTCATCAAGATGCGCAGTATCGAAAGTTGCCATCAGTACGTGACGATGAAATCCAAGCGCAACACTACCAAGCGTTTGGAGCTGCGGAAGTACGACCCGATTGTGCGCCGCCACGTGCTGTACCGCGAAACTAAGTAGCCCTGTTCGCAGGGTGAACTCTATAGGGGCATAGCTCAACTGGCAGAGCAACGGTCTCCAAAACCGTAGGTTGTGGGTTCAAGTCCTGCTGCCCCTGTTGCAAACACCGTCACCCGTGACGGTGTTTTTTTACCCAAAACTAGAATCCGCCGTAACCCGTCCTGTATAATGCGGCTGTTGACATGACGGATATTCATTTTGAGGAGAAACTAGGCGCATGGCAGAGAGCAGCATTAAAGAAAAGCGTGCCCGGCGGCGCAAACGTCGTCGTGAGGCGCTAAATGAACCTGCCGAAGCTACGGCAGAGGCGGCAGAAAAAGGCATCACCGAAAAGAAGGGCTACGCAACACCCAGCCGCCGCAAAGGCGAGAGCACCCAGGAGCGCCCGAACCCAGTGGTGCGCTTTTTTGGCGGCATTGTTGAGTACTTCGAGGGTGTACGTTCAGAGCTTGAGAAAGTCACCTGGCCCACACGGGAAGAGACCATCCGTTTGTCCAACATTGTGGGCATCGTCACATTGATCTCCGCACTGGTGCTGGGCGGTCTGTCGATCATCTTCACAGAGCTGTTCAACATCGGTGTCGACCAACCGCTGGTGTTCGTGGGTGTGTTCGTTGCATTTATTGCTCTGCTGTATGCCTACTCTCGCTACATGAGCCAGAACAGCGGCGAGTACTAAGTTCGGCACCACCGCTAGCGCCGCCACACCCGCAAGATAGCTAACGGAGAACCCAGTCCCATGACGGACGAGAATAACTACTTCAGCAGTGACTACGATCCGGAGCCGCTCGACCTGGACAGCGATGCTGATGACGACGGCGGCATGGACTTGCTGCCCTCAGTCGACCCCAGCGAGCCAATCGAAAAAATAGAGCGCCACTGGTACGTCGTCCACTGCTATTCCGGCTATGAGAACAAAGTGCGCCACTCCGTAGAGCAGCGCATCGAAACCATGGGCATGACCGACAAGATCTTTGATGTGATCGTGCCCACCGAAGAGGAGATCGAAGTGAAGGACGGCAAGCGCAAAACCGTCGAGAAGCGGGTCTTTCCGGGCTATATCCTCGTGGAAATGGTCATGGATGAAGACTCCTGGTATGTGGTGCGCAACACCCCCGGCGTGACTGGCTTTGTGGGCATGGGCAACGAACCCACCCCACTGCGCCAGGACGAAGTCCAGCAGATCATGGATCGCATGTCTAGCGAAACCCCACGTGTGAAGGTGAACTTCAAAGTGGGCGAGAAAGTGCGCATCGTCAGCGGTCCGTTTAACGATTTCCCTGGCATGGTCGCTCACATTGACGCTGACCGGGCAAAAGTGCGCGTGATGGTGAACTTCTTCGGGCGAGACACCCCCGTGGAACTGGACTTTATGGAAGTGGAAAAGTTCACCTAAACAACAGGCGTACCTTTACGCATAATGGTGCACCGCAACCCGCCCGGCGCGGGTTGCTGCATGTCTAATCGCGGTCGATCTTATCAAACGTAACGTAATGTAAGGAGCACATATGGCGAAGAGAGTCAAAGCAATCGTCAAGCTGCAAATCCCGGCGGGCAAGGCAAACCCGGCACCACCAATCGGTCCGGCGTTGGCACAGCACGGCATCAACCTGATGCAGTTCTGCAAGGAATACAACGCCCGCACCAGCAGCCGCATGGGCGAGATTGTCCCAGCGGAAATTACCGTCTTCCAGGATGGTTCGTTCAAGTTCGAGCTAAAAAGCCCGCCAACCGCATTCCTCATCCTGAAGGCAGCAGGCATCAAAAAGGGTGCTTCCAACCCGCCCAGTGAAATCGTTGGCAAGCTCACCCGCCAGCAGGTCAAAGAAATCGCTGAGCAGAAGATGAGCGACCTGAACGCACTCGACATTGACGCGGCAATGCGACAAATCGAGGGTACTGCACTCAACATGGGTGTTGAGGTCGTCGACTAAAACGCACGGAGCGCAGCACAGAGTAAACTGAGCGCTCACAAATTCACAAGCAAATGTGGGAGGGCATGACGCCCACCTGTACCACAAGGAGAAAAACAATGGCAAAGCACGGCAAGCGTTACACAGCAGTATTCGAAAAGATCGACCGCACACAGGACTACCCGCTAGCTGAAGCGGTGGCACTCGTGAAGGAAACCGCAACCGCCAAGTTCGACGAAACGGTTGAACTCCACTTTCGCCTGGGCATAGACCCTCGTCAGAGCGACCAGCAGGTGCGCAGCACGGTGATGCTCCCGCACGGGTTGGGTAAGGAAGTGCGCGTGTTGGTGTTCGCAGAGGGTGAAGAAGCACGCGCTGCCCAAGAAGCTGGCGCAGACATCATCGCGGACGACGAAATTATCCAGCGCATCCAAAAAGAAGGCTGGACAGACTTTGACGCGGCACTCGCCATCCCCTCAATGATGTCCAAGGTAGGTCGCCTGGGTCGCGTGCTCGGTCCGCGCGGTCTCATGCCATCTCCAAAAGCAGGCACCGTCGTCCAGCCAGACCAGCTTGGACGCGCCGTAGAAGAACTGAAATCCGGTCGTGTAGAGTTCCGCAACGACAAGACCGGCAACCTGCACATGGGCATTGGCAAGGCAAGCTTTGAGACAGAAAAGCTAGCGGATAACGCACAGGCAGCGATTGAGGCAGTTGTTGCACAACGCCCGGCGTCCACCAAGGGGCGCTTCATCCGCCGCCTGACCATTGCTTCTGCGATGGGACCTGGCATCCGCGTTGAGCAAAGCGCCTAAGTCACTCGGTTGGGGTGGGCGGACGGCGAACGTTCCTCACCCCACTGGCATGATGCCCTATGCCGCTAACTTACCTCACGGGCGACCCGCTGCTCACCCGAATGCAAACCCTCGCAATTGGCTATAATGCCCGCGCTACCACAGAGACCACTCCGCTAGCAATGGCATTGCAACAGCGGTTCCCGGTGGCATTTGCCAGCTACCGCAAACAGGTGAACCGTGGGCGAGTACAGGCGGGTCACCTGTGGGTGTGGCGAGAGAGCACGCCCTATTTGGCGTTTATGGTAGTGCGTGAGTCTGCGGTGGGGGCAACCCGCCCCCGGTTTGTGGACGCTGTTGCGTTGCGCATCCTGCGTGATCACACGCTGGAGGGCATTAGCAGTGTGGCAATCGCACCGTTGGGCACTAAGGAGGAGATGCCCAGCATCCGCGAGGCGCTGGAACTGTCGCTGCCGAAGTGTCCCATTCCCGTTGTGGTCTACCAGGCGTACATACCAAACGTGGACGCAGAAGCGTAGCGAACCACTAACGCAGCCCGATTTCCGATGCCGCGCTGTCGCATAGGCGCTGCCCACCCGCCGCCAGCCACCGATTGAGCGTCTCGCTCTCTGATTTTTGCACCAGCGCATCCGCGTAGATTGCTGTTCCCCAGCGGTAGTAGCTGTGCACCTGTTGATCCCAGTAACGAATGTCTGTTACGGTTCTTGGTCCGCCGTTGTAACACGCGAGTGCTAATCCCACATCGCCATCTGCCCAGCGCAGGCACTCCCCGATGTAGTTCACGCCGCGCAGCGCGTTTGTGTCCGGGTCGAGCATGTCCTCGTTCTCCGCAAAGTGAAACGGCATGACCTGGAAAAGCCCCTGCGCCCCGGCATAACTACTGACGGTAGGGTGCCCGCAAGATTCGATCTGCATAACGGTGGCAACCAGGTTGGGTTCCACATTGTATTCCTGTGCCCACCGCAAGATGTCACTTTCCCAGTAAATCACCTCCGGGCGGAACAGCGGCGCGAGTGTCACCGGCACGACAGGTTTCTGCGGCGCAAGCCATGCACGCATAGGTTGTACGATCGCATCCGCACGGTGGTACACACTGCGGCTAACCCGATAGACAGAAGGTGCGGCGTACAGCGCAAGCATACACAGCAGCATAGCAATGAGTAGACGGCGCAAATTGAGACGGGGCAGCACGAACCGACCGGATTGGCGGTTTTGCCGTGTTTTGACGGACATGGCAATCCTTGTTTATCAATTGTTTCTTATTGTAGCGAAATCAAAATTAGCCCGCAGCAGTTGCAACAGGATTGTAACTCAACTCACACCATCACTAACAACAACGGTTCGGCAAGTAATGGAGAGCCTTCTGCCGCGCACGAGTGTTTCGGTTGGCACCACATCCTTCTGCCGGGCAGGGATGCCGTGTTTCCACTCATACCGCGCCGACCCCCGCATAATGAGCAAGCTGCGGGCGGGCAGCACGAGTTCGTGGTGGGCATCCCCGCTCACCTGTGTGAACGTCATCACACAGGAGGAAAGCAAACTCAGTGACGCGATAACATCGCCAAAGCACGGTTCGCAGTCCACATGCGGGCGAATACCCTGCCCCGGTTCATATTCATTGATGATGCACTGGTCGGGTTCGGCAGGGAAATGCTGCTCAGCATGTAAGCGTAGCGCCAGTTCCCCTAGCCACGTCGGCAGTGCCCCCAAATACATAGACGGGTCAACCGTGCGGCGTCGGTAGTCGTAGATGTAGCCATAGTGCTGCACTCTTCTACGCAAGTCGGTGATCCACGGTTGCGAGTCAATGTGTGCGGCAAGGTCGGTTTCCTGCTGTGGCGTGATGTAATCTGGAATGAGGGACAGACCGGGAATAGCAAGCATAGCATCACCTTTGGCAATCAGTTGACAGTTCGGGACAATGATAAAACATGCGTTCTAAAAATGGAATGGCGCGAACACCTGTTTTAACCTATGTGCGCGGGTACCTGCTCATTTCCATTCTGGCAGGCAAGCACTATAATGAATCGCAATGCCACGCGAACAACCCGAACAGTGGCAGCTTCACGAGGTGGAAGGGAACCCTGACGACACCATGGTAGACAAAATCAAAGACGGCGTCGTGGTAACGATGGCATATCGCATGACCGTTGACGGGCAGGAGATTGAAGACGCGCCCGCCGACGACCCGCTCTATTACTTACACGGCAGCGATAACATCGTGCCGGGGCTAGAGGCAGCGCTGAAGGGCAAAGCAGTCGGCGACAAGCTAACGGTAGAATTGGCACCAGACGACGCCTACGGCGAATACGACAAAGAGGCAGTACAAGCAGCAGAGATAAGCGACTTCGACCTGCCAGAGGGCGTGAAAGTGGGCGATGAGGTCGAAATCGAAGATGCAGAAGGAGACATCTACGTCGCCACCATCCAGTCCATGGATGATGAGACCATCGAGCTAGATTTTAACAGCGCACTGGCAGGTAAAACCGTTACCTTCGATGTGGAAGTGCTTGAAATCCGCGAGGCGACCGAAGAAGAACTCGAGTTCGGTGAGCCTGCCGAATATGCAGACCTGTACGACGACGAAGACGACCGCTAAAGTTCGCTGGGGGGCACCGATACGCCCCCAGATTTCCCCGATGAGGATAATCCTGTGACCGAATTTGTACTCGCCTCCGGCTCCCCGCGCCGCAGTATGCTGCTAGATAACATGGGCGTGACCTTTACCGTCATCAAGCCTGAAGTGGACGAAAGCGTGCGTGCTGGCGAGGCACCGCGCGACTATGTGCAGCGCCTTAGCCAGGAGAAAGCACGCGCGGTGCTAACAGCGCTACAGGGCGATGCGTATGTGCTAGCGGCGGACACCACCGTTATCCACGAGGACGATATTTTGGGTAAGCCGACGGACGATGACGAGGCGCGGCGGATGCTGCTGCGGCTGCGTGCCAACGAACACGACGTGTGCACGGGCTTCACACTGCTGCACGTCGTTGGGGGGAGCATACAACAGGAGCATAGCGAGGTCGTGTGCTCCCAGGTGCTAATGCGCAATTACCCTGCATCCGAGATGGAGCGCTGGATTATGTCTGGCAGTGCGTTTGACAAAGCAGGCGGCTATGCTATCCAGAGCGCAACGTTCCGCCCTGTAGAGCGCGTGACAGGCAGCTACAACAACGTTGTTGGTCTACCCACAGAAGCGCTCAAAGAGGCGCTGTTGCAAATGGGGTATTCCTTCACAGACGCGGAAACCAACGGCTCCGGCGAGTAACTCCGGTTTAGCAGGTGCCAAAAGTTGAGTAGCCAGCGGCGATTTCGTCCTGGCGCTTGCGCCAATCCGGTAGATGCTTGCTCATCAGCGCCTTAAAGCCCTTACCATGATTCAGTTCGATCAGATGCACTAGCTCGTGCACCACCACGTACTCCGCAAGGTGTGGCGGCAGCCACGTCAGCGCCCGGTTGAGCGTGACCGTGCCCTTGCTGCTGCAAGACCCCCACTTACGGTACATCTGCCGGAACTGCACACGCGTAGCGGCGACACCAATTTGCTGGCTCCAATGCGCGACCATTTCCCGGATCTGTGCCTCGGTGGTTTGCACTTCCGGCACGGGTTTGACGTGGTCGCCCAGCTTGCGCTGCCCGTCTCGGATGAACTTGCACACTTCCGGCGCGTCTTCTGGCATCCAGTGCGGGATGAACACCTCTAACCCGCCTGGCACGGTACGCATCATCATGTTTTTGCGGTTTTGCCGCCGGATAATGACGTTATCCATCTCTGCCTTCTAAATTTTGCATGTATATTTGGATGTTACCAGCAACTCGTCAGTCGTTGTCGCCGCTGTCTTCAAGCCGAAATGACTGCCGATTACCGCGCCCGTTGTTGCTGCCCACCACAATGTTGCCGAACACAAAGTTGGCACTGGCGCGTTTCTTGTCGTCCATTGGCGAAGCGGTGCGTTTGCCTGCGCGGGCAATCATGACACCGAAAAGAATGCCGACGCCCAATACAATTAGCAGCAGCACCAGCATATCCTGGTCGATTTCATAGTTTTTCTGCATAGGATGGTTCTCAATTGTGCTATCCGGCGCGTGCCATGCCATTCTAGCACAAAATTGCGATTGAGCAGCGTTAACTGTCCGTCTATCGACTTGCACCCCCCAAACCCTGTAAAATGAAACATGCAAGAGAAGCTGATAGCTTACAGGTAAACCCACATGACGTTTACATTCGCTCCGGCATTGGCACTGTTACTGCTGTTGCCGCTCGCGGCATACATGGGCTACCCGCGTTACGGCTACCGCCGCACACGCGACCTGACCAGCCTGATTTTACGCCTATTGATTTTGACACTGCTCATTCTCGCCATCAGTGGCGCACAGGTGGTGCGCTCTGCCGATAAACTCGCTGTCGTCTTTATCGTTGATGTGAGTGATAGCATTGACGCTGCCACCCAAGAAGCACAGTTCGACTATGTGCAAAGCGCAATGGATGAGATGGGGCTGAACGACAGCGCCGGGATCGTGCTGTTTGGCACCAACGCCGTCGTAGAGCGGCAAGTGAACAACGTGCGCGAACTGGGCGACATCCAATCCGCACCCATCACCAGCAACACCGACCTTGCCGAGGCAATCCGCCTGGGTTTGGCACTGTTCCCATCAGACGCAGCACGACGCATGGTGATCTTAAGCGACGGACGCCCCACCGTCGGAGACACAGAAGCAGCAGCGGGGTTGGCATCCGCAGCGGATGTGCAGATCGACTATGTTCTGTTCTCCCCAGAGCGGGCACCCGAAGTCCAGGTCACGGATGTTGATGTACCGACCACAGTCAATGCTGACCAACAGTTCGAGATGGACTTAACGGTCGAAGCTGAGGTGGACGCACCTGCGCAGATTACGGTTTACGCCTCTGGTGAGATCATCTTCCAGGATGACGTGGAGCTAAGCGAGGGAGAAAACCGCTACACCCTGAACTTGCAGGCAGGTGACTCCGGCTTCCGGGACTTCCGCGTGCAGGTAGAGCCACAGGGCGAAGACGGCTTCTACCAGAACAACCAGCTATCCGCGTTTAGCCGCGTAATCGGTCCGCCGAGGGTGCTGCTGCTCACAACGGATGTGCAGGAAGCGGTTCATGTGGTGCCCGCGCTGGAAGAGGCGGGTTTGCAGGTGGATGTACGCGCCCCCAACGAACTGCCCGTCGGTTTGGTGCCGCTGGCGCAGTACGACAGCATTATCATCGCCAACGTGGAGGCACGGTTCCTCTCCCCCAGCCGCATGGAAGCAATTGACGCCTTTGTGCGCGACCTGGGCGGCGGACTGGTGTTCATCGGCGGTCCGCAAAGCTACGGACCCGGCGGCTACTTCCAAACCCCAATCGAGGACGCCCTGCCGCTGGAAACGCGCATCCGTGACCAGCAGCGCCTACCCCAGCTTACCATTGCCTATCTCATCGACACATCCGGCAGTATGGGTATGGTCGGTCCGTCCGGTGTGCAGAACATCGAGCTAGCGAAAGAGGCAATTATCCGCTCGATTGAGTTCTTGCAGCCGACCGACCGCGCAGGTGCCGCTAACTTCGATACAGCAGGCAGTTGGATTGCGGAAGTGCAACCTGTGCAAGACCGCCGCGCCCTGCAATCGCTGGTGGCAACCCTGCGCCCCGGCGGCGGCACCGATATTCTGGCGGGGATGCGCCTGGTGACCTCTGCGCTAGTGCAGGACCCCGCAGACCGCAAGCACATCATCCTGCTGACGGATGGCGGCGCTGACCCCACTGGATTGATCGAACTGACCGAAGACGCCTACAATGATGCAGACGTAACCACATCAGTCATCGCCATTGGTGCCGGGTCTGCCGGCTTTTTGGACGAAATGGCGGTCGCAGGCGGCGGTAACTTCTACCTGATCGACACCATTGAGCAAATCCCGACGATCTTCACGCAGGAGACCGTACTGGCAACCCGCTCCTACATCCAGGAGGAGGAGTTCTTCCCGGTAATCACCGCAAACAGCCCGATCATGAATGGCATTGACGCATCGCCGCCCCTGTATGGTTACGTGGCGACCTCGCCGAAGCAAACCGCAACGGTTATTCTGCGCGGCGGCGAGAACAACGACCCGCTGCTGGCATCCTGGCAGTATGGGCTGGGGCGTGCAGTTGCCTTCACTTCGGATGGCACCTCGCGCTGGGCAGCAGATTGGGTCGATTGGGGCGGCTTTAGCCCGTTCTGGTCACAGGCGGTGCAGTGGACAATCACCGAGAGCGCGAACAGCAACGTGGAAATGCGCGTGCAGATGGACGGCGAACAGGCGCGTGTCATCGTGGATGCCCGCAACGATGATGGTGAATTCCTGAACGGTGTGGGGCTGGATATGTCCCTCGTTGACCCGGAACTGGGCAACACCCAGGTAGAGTTACAACAGGTGGCACCGGGGCGCTACGAAGCATCATTTACGCCGGATGCCGAAGGCTCCTACATTTTGCGCCTGGCGGGCAGCGACGGTGAAACAGTCGTCAACCAGACAAGCGGCTGGGTGATGAGCTACTCACCGGAATACGACCTGCGCATTGCCCCAGTCGGCGAGGGTATCCTCGGCGACATAGCAGACATTACCGACGGGCGTGAAATCGCAGAAGACCCGGCACTTGCGTTTGAGCACTCGCTGCGCAGTCAAGCAGCGTCCTCGCCCATCTGGATGCAGTTGCTGCTGGCGGCGCTGCTGCTGCTGCCCGTGGATATTGCCGTGCGCCGCCTTGTGGTCACACGACGCGACCTGCTCCGCGCATGGAACGCCGTGTTTGGCGTCGCCAGCAGTGCCACGCAGGAAACATCCGAGCGTATGTCGTCGCTGTTTACTGCCCGCGAGCGTGCCCGTGAGCAGCTCGAAACCGGGCGCAGCGGGGCGCAAACCGTCAGTGCGCTGCGCCGCAACCGGGAAGCACCTGTGGAGGATGCCACCGATACCGAAGCGACAGTCGCGCCCTCCGTTTCCATCGCAGATGAGAAGACGAGCTTTGCTGCGCTCAAGCAGCGCCAACAGGGACGGCGCGAGGAACGCCACGGCGCGGGTACACCGCCCACCAGCACCCCACCAACAGCAGCACCCCAGCCGCCCCCTGCACCGAAACCGTTCGTGCCACCAACCGACGATGGCGGCAGTACAGCGGGCAGCAGCGGCAACATCGGGTCACGGCTACTCAAGCGCCGCCGCCGTGACAACGATGAAAGCGGCAACGAAGACGAGAGTTAGCCCTTGCAGCAAAATCATCCGGGGAGCGTGCCTATTCACGCTCCCACCACCGCCAACAACTGGCGGGCGATTTGGGCGGTAATCGGGGCGCTGCTGGTAGCAGCGCTTTTTGTCGTTCCCCGCACAGACTACGACGACCTGTCGCACGATGAGTTACGGTCATACATCGTGGCAGGGGGTGCCCATCACCGCCCGATGGATAGCCCAGCACAGGTGTGGGCGCGTGTCGCGGAGGAATCCCCCGACCAGGCAATGGGTTTCCCACTCGTCATCTGGCTGTGGGGGCGTACCGCCGGGTGGAGCGAACTTGCCGCCCGCACGCTGCCGTTCCTTGCCGGACTGCTAGCCATCGCCATGACCTACCGCCTGGGACGAGACCTGTTTCACCCGTGGGTGGGTGTTGCTGCTGCGTGGGTGCTCGCCACATCCATTTACTTCCTCACATTGATGCACTACTTCAGGGTGTTCACGCTGGTGGCGCTGGCAGTGAGCCTCGTGCTGTGGTGCTACTGGCATGTTGGCGTGGTGCAACGGGACGTCAGTTGGGGGGCGGCAGTTGGGTTGGTGCTCGGCGGCGTGATGCTCGTTTACGGGCACTACTTCATTGCGCCGTTCCTGGCAGTAGTGGGGCTGTATCACCTGCTGTTCGCCCCAAAAACGCGCCAATGGTGGGTGCCCGTGCTGCTTGTGATCCCGGTTGTGCTGCTGTTTTTGCCACAGGTGCCCGTGCTCCTGCGCGGCTACGCGCTCAACCAAACGAAAGACTGGCTGCTGGTGCAAGCGGCATCCCCACTGGAAATCGTCGGCATTGTGGGCACGTACTTCAGCAACGATGCACCGTGGCTGCTGGTGGTGCTGCTGCCATCGATTGTCATGTTTGTGCGCCAACCACAACAGCGCCGCCCACTCGGATTTGTACTGTTTATCGCGCTGGGGACGCTGCTGGCAATCATCATCATGAACGAACTGTCCGGCGTGTTCGAGCCAGACCGCTACCGCTATGCTGTGGGCATGTGGGTACCGCTGGCGCTGCTGGCGGGTGTGGGTGTGTGGTGGGTCGCACGGTGGCGGCAGCTAGCGGCAATCGGCGTGCTGGCGCTGTGGTGCGCGGTTGGCGGTTGGGTCACCTGGCAGGATAACCTCACGTTTAGCTTCACCAACTCCCCACCGTGGCGAGAACTCGTCGCGCCGGTGTTTGCCCATGGTGAGCCGGACGATGTGTTTCTGTACAACGGCAGACCGGACTCCCGCCACGGGCACTACACCCACGGCATCGCCCATCGCCCCATTGTCATCGGCAACCAGGGCGAAGCAGAAGTAGACGCCGCCATCGGTGATGCCCAGCGGGTGTGGTGGGGGCGCAACTTGAACGAAGACCTGGAACGCACAACCGAACTCATTGGTGCGGCACTGGACGAACGCGATTATGTTTACTGCGAAACCTACCTAGACCACCCGTGGGCATGGCTGCGACTGTACGCAAAGTCCAGCGCGTTTTGCCCAGGCGGGCAGACCCTTGCGCAGTTCGGTGGGCACATTACGCTCATGAAGCTAGAACAGGACATCAGCGAAGACACACTCACGCTCTACACCGGGTGGGGGGTCGCGCCCAGCACAGCACTAAGCACGTATTCCATCGCCTTTGTCGTGCTGCCAGCAGAGGGAAATGTGGGCGACCCCGTTGCGCAGCAGGACGTAAGCCTGGGGCAAAACGACGGACCCTACACACCGATGCAGGCGTCCCTGGATGTGGGCAACGCACCTGCTGGCACGTACATCGTGCACGCGGTGGTCTACAACTGGCAGACGCTAGAGCGGCTCCCAGGTTACGTTATGCCTGCCCAACAGCGTGCGCCGGGCGACATGGTGCCGATTGCACAGTTTACGCGCTAGACCGCTTAAGTTGCACAACGGCTTACGCTTGCGGTAGCCTTCCCGAAAAACGGAGCGAGACATATATGGGTGGAACACTGCTAAACATGGTCACAATTGCTGTGGGCAGCGCGTTAGGCTTGCTGGTGGGCAACCGCCTGCCGGAGCGTGTGCAGGAGTCGATTGTGACAGCACTGGGGCTGGTAACGCTCTCGTTCGGCGTGAGCAATGCCTTTGCCACGGGCAACCCGGTGATTACGCTGCTGAGTGTGGCAATTGGTGTGCTGCTGGGCGAGTGGATGCGCCTGGACGTTCAGCTAGACCGACTGGGGGGGTGGTTGCAGGCGCGTTTTGCTGGCGGGGCATCTGGGGCGTCTTCTAACGAGGAGAACGATGGCAGCGAAGCAGGGGCGGATACTGCACGGGAGCGTTTCATCACCGGGTTCGTTACGGCAAGCCTCGTCTTCTGCATCGGACCACTGACGTTTCTTGGCTCTGTGCTAGACGGCATGGGCGACCCAATCGGGTTTGAGATGCTTGCTATCAAAAGCACACTGGACGGTTTTGCATCGCTTGCTTTCGCGGCGAGCTTTGGCATTGGGGTCGCGTTTAGCGTGCTAACAGTGTTCTTCCTGCAAGGCGGGCTGGCGCTGCTTGGCATGTTGGCAGGCAACGTCATGGACGAGGCAATGCGCAACGAGACGACCGCCGTTGGCGGCATCTTGCTGATGGGGCTAGCACTGATTCTGCTGGACATCAAAAAACCGCGCGTGGCAAACTTCCTGCCTGCGCTGGTGGTGGCACCGCTGCTGGTATGGGGTGCAGGCGTGCTGGGCATCAACATCTACCCGCTATAGCGCTACCGCCCTGGGAACTGCCCGACAATGACGATGCTGTAATTACCAGAGGTGCGCCCATCGAACGCACCCAGTAGCAAACGTTGTTTGTCGGGCGCGTTCGGTTGCAGCAGAATGCCCGCATCAAAGCGGTTGGCTGTCGCGGTGAGATCGTCCTCCGCGCCGTACCACTCAAACCCGGCGATAGGCGGCACATCCTCACAATCCAGTACACCCGCGTCATCGCACTGCCACAGCACATCGGTTCCATCGTCAATCTGCTGAATGCTGGCATCCAGCCGAGTGGATTTATCGCTAACGGCGTACACAAGCAGCGGTTCTTCCTGTGCCAGCGGACCCAAGCCGATTTCCAGCAGGTCACGGTCGCCGCCCTCGCCAGCCGTCAACCCGTGGATCACTACCACGTAGCGCCCGCTGGAACCCGCCTGGGCACCCACATTAAGCTGTACCCGGCTGAACCCGGTCAAATCCTCGTAAACCGTTTTGGCAACGCCGCGTTCCCACTCGATCAAATCCTCACCGGGCAGTTGCAGCCTATCACCAAGCCCCACACCCGGACCCTCGCCAATCGGCACGATGCAGAACTGATCGAAAAACGGGTCAAAGCTGAACTCCAACGTCGAGCGCAGCACAGGTTGGAAGCCCTCTAACCCATAAACCGACGCGCTGATGGGCGACATTTGCGCCTCGTCTTCTTCGATGCGCAGCGTGAGCGCATTGGGCACGCTTTCGCCGCCGCAATCCAGCGTCACTTCTTCGTACGGATCAGGCTCTGGCGCAGTTAGCCGGACAGATTCGACTGTAAGTGTGTAACGCCCGACAGTAGTGCCATCGGCGTTGCCTGCACGGGTGGCAATAATACGGAACTCACCGGATTGTTCCACCGTGTACGTAAACGTGACAGTACCGTCTGGGTTGCCGTCCTCAGTGCGCTGGACAAGGTTGCTGTTGGCGTCCAGCAAGCCCAACAGCGGTGCCAAGCCCTCCTCGCCCGCCATCGTCACGCGGATGCTTTCCCCTGCGCTGAGGTTTAGCAGCCACCAATCAAAGATCGCCGCCTCGGTGATGATGTCCGTAACAGGTGCGTCGAACTGGATGGGCGAGATGGTCGGCGTATTGGGGTCGGGTTGGCTGAGCGCTGGCAGCACCCCAAAGCAGCACAGCAGCAAAACAACAACAAATGACCGCATGAGCGTGTTCCCCGGCTACGAATTGCTTTGTGAGAGGCGGGCATCGTTCGGCGCAACCTGAATTACCGCTGACCACGGCTGATAGTACGTGCCATAGTCACGCCGCTCTAAGATGTTGCCCTGCTCATCACGGATCACTCTCGTGACAACCACATCCCCACCCGTCTGCGACCAATCGACCTGAAGCTGCTGCCCCGGTTGCAAGTCCGGGTTCGCCTCGTAAATCGTGTTCGTCGGCGGTATCTCGTTGCGCACAATTGGCTCACTCACCTCCACCGTGCGCCCTGGGTCGGTGCTGTAAAAGCGGAACTCCAGCGCGTCAATATCGGGCATAAACTCCGTCTCAATCAACAAGTGATAGTCTGTGTCGTTAAGGAACTTCATGTCCGCTGTAGGTGTGAAGATCGCCGCGTCCAGCCCCGGTCCGGCGTTGCCAAGCTCATAGTAGTACACCCGGTAGCCATGTGAATAGCGCTCCAGGATCGGGAAGCCGCCGAAGAACGCCGCACGGTATGCCGTCGTGCTCACCTGGCACACACCGCCGCCAATGCCCTTCACCGTGCGCCCGCCAAAGATAATCGCGCCCTCCACAAAGCCATTCTCCTCGGAGATGTCGCCGACAATCTCGTTGAATGAGAAGACACCACCCGGTGGGATGATAATGCCATTGTACATGGCGGCGGCGTTTTCGATGTTCTGGCGGCGGGCGGCAGTGCTGCCCGTGTAAAAGGTGCGACTGCTAGATACCATCTCTGTGATGCCGAGTTCTGCCGCTGTGATGTCATTGTGGTACTGTGGTGTGGTGTAGTCGAATGCCAACTCCACAGTGCGGCTGCCAGCACCCACACTGAACACCGCCTCTTCCATGCGCTCGATAGTACGCTGTACGTTCAAACGCCGCTTGTCCACTGCGGGGGTTAGCGTTTGCAGCGTGCCCGTTGCCTCATCGAACGTGAAACGCCCATTGCGTGCCGGGACGATTAACCCAGGTGCAAGCGCTTCGATTTGCGGTGCATACGCGCTCAAGTCCACATCCACGCGATAGGTCGGTGTGCCTGCACTGTCCGTGACCAACGTCACCGATAATCCGGCAGCGACCTGCTCCGGCGAAACCGTCCACGGACCGAGCGGGTTGCCGTCGGCATCGTTGGCGACCAACCGCAGCGGTGCCCCCACCGCTGTGCGGATGTAAGCAGCAGTCGCCTCGACATCCGTCAGCAGCGGTTCTGCCTCAATGATGTCTAGCACGATCTCGCCGCCGGGTTCCATATTCGCGATGCGCTGGTTAAGTTGTGCAAGTGCCGTGTCCATGTCCAGCACAATGCCGCTTTGCGCAGGCATGGTAACAACATCTAGCCCGTTGATGGTGAGCGTGGCATTGCGCGGGGTGCGTCCAATTTCTGCCGCGATTTCCGAGAGTTGTTGCGCCGCAACTGCCTCATCGTACACAATCGTCGGTTGCACCGTCGCCCCGGCAAACCATGCCGTCGTCTGGTTCGCCAGCGCTTCTGCTGGGCTACCGCCCTGCGAGGCGTCAAGCGCTGCCTGTGCCGTGGCATCTGCATCGAACCGAACGCCAAGTTCACCCGCCGTGCGCTGCCAGAACTGATCGCGATAGCGGAACGTAAATACCATCTCATCGTAGTTGAACGTGGCGTCCAGCGCCTCAGCAGCTTCTGTTGGGGTTTTGCCGCCTAGCGCCACTCCAAATGCAGATGTGCCGGGCGCGATACGCCCCATCATGCTTAACTGGTACAGCACAACCGTTACTGTGAGCGTGATTGCCAGCAACATTCCGCCCAATAGGAACAACAGGGGAATGCGTACCAGCCATGGGTTGATAGAACGCACGGGTGTAACGAGTGTCGATTGTGTATCGTTTGCCGGGAGTGTGGTCATTAGCTACCTGCTTCGTACTTTTGTACAGTTGCCTCTGCTTTCTTGTGCTCATCGCTGCCCTCTGCCGCCTCATCCAGCACTTTCAGCGCGGCGAGGTAATCGTCAAGCGATACCTCTTCGGTTTTGTTCTCTTTTTCGACTTCTAGCTTCTTTGCTTCCAGTTCGACCATTTCCTCAGCGGTCATCTCGCCGTGGTCGGTCACCATCTTCTGGATGTCATCGTTGGAGATCGTCTTCTTCTCGTCCAGCATTGCCTTCAGCTTGTCGAATGTCTCTGTCATGGTTTGCTCCTGTGTGTAAGCACGCCGATGCCGATAAACCAACGCCATTTTAACAAAAGTTGGCAGAGAAGACGCTTTAATATTGTATTTACGCTGCCCGTTGTGAAGGTGCAATTTGTGAAATGGGGCAAAGTAGCGGTGGGCAGGCGCAGGCTACCAATCATTTCGCTTTGCGTTATAATGCGCCGCGTTTCGGTACAGGTTGATGACAGCAGTACGGAGCAACAAGCACATGCGTGTTCCTGGTTGGATGATTGGTTTGGGCGTATTTGGCTGGCTAATTGGTACGGTAGCGTGTTCTGCAGGCGCTTTTGTAAGCGCCCGCCAGTTGCAGATGAACAGCGTAGATAGCGGATTGCGCCTGCCCGTGTTGCAAGTGAGCAACGCACGCCCTACCGCCACAGACATCCCCGTCAGCAACCCAACTGCGACACCTGAACAGTTGACCGAAGCTGACGCAACCGCCCCACCCCCAACAGAAGCAACTGTCGCAGATGCAGAGGCTGCGCAAACCACCGCAGAGCCTACCGCGCAAACCGAAAACGCGCTGGTGCGCGGCGCATTGCAGCGCGTGGGACCGCGCCGCATCACGATTTTGCTGCTGGGCATCGACCAGCGCAGCGCGGTTGAGAGCGCGGATACCGAATACTTCCGCACCGACACAATGATTGTGCTGCGAATCGACCCGGCACGCGGCACAGCAGGGATGCTATCTGTTCCGCGTGACTTATACGTACCAATCCCTGGCTCAACCACATCGCGCATCAACAATGCCAACGTATTGGGAGATTCCGGTGGTTACCCCGGCGGCGGACCAGCGCTGGCAATGAAAACCGTTGAGGAAAACCTCGGCATCGAGATCGACCACTACGTACTCGTGAACTTTGACGTGTTCCTGACCGTCGTTGACACGGTTGCACCGCAGGGCGTAGAGGTGTGCATCCCGGAGGAAATCTACGACCCGTTTTACCCGGACGAGGGCTACGGTTTCATCGAAGTGCGCTTCGAGGCAGGCTGCCAGCGGCTAGATTCTACCCGGTTGTTACAGTACGCACGCACACGTAAGTCGGAAGGGTCTGACTTTGACCGTGCCCGCCGCCAGCAGCAGGTGATTCTCGCCGTACAGCGGGAGGTTGTCAGTGCGGGCGGTATTTTGAACCTCGCATCGCAGGCACCCGCACTTTGGCAGGAGCTTGGCGCGAACTTGCGCACCGACCTAACATTTGAGGAAGCACTTGACCTCGCGCTGCTGTCAACCACAATCGACACAAACAATGTGCAGACCGCGCAGATCAACAACCTGCACACCACCTTTGCCAAGGACGACGACGGCAATGACGTGCTGATCCCGGTGCCCGCGTCCATTTCCCTGCTCATTCAGGATACGTTCAACACCAGCGGCGCAACAATGAGCGAAGACGACATCCGCCAGCGTGTGGAAGAAGAAAATGCGTCCATCATCGTGCTGAACAACACGACTGTCACCGGGTTAGCGGGCACCACTCAGGCTTGGCTGAGTGCGCGTGGGATTTCTATCACGACGGTGGGCAACACGCAAAACCCTGACAATACCAACACAGTAATCAAGGACTACACCGGCAACCCGTGGACGGCACGTCTGCTGGCGGACACATTGGGCATCCCGCGTGAACGCATCCTGGCAGGGACAGATGGGCTGACATCCGAGGACATTGCTGTGCTGGTCGGACCGGACGCACAGGCAATTGTGGGCGGGCAATAACTTTCACGTTTCTGATGTCGGCGTTAGTTATTGCTTAGATTGATGCCCTATGCTGCGGGTGAATTTGAACAGCACGCAACACAAGGAACTCGTATGTCCGTACAAGTCCAAACACACGCATTTGCCCTGCTGGATGGGCACCAATACATGAATCTGACCACGTTCCGCAAGAATGGCACCGAAGTCACGCGCCCGGTGTGGTTCGCCAGGCAAGGTGACACCATTTATTTCATCTCTCAGCAGAACAGCGGCAAGGTCAAGCACATCCGCAATAACCCGGACGTATTGGTGAGTCCGTCCGACGTACGCGGCAACCCACTCAGCGACGAGCGCACTGCTGGCGTTGCCACCATCCATGAAAAGGGCAGCGAGGCAGCAGATCGCGCCAACCAAGCCCTTAATCAGAAGTACGGCATTCAGAAGCGCCTGTTTAGCATTGTGTTTATCCTCCGTCGAGACACCATCGTGTGGGGAGAGATCGTCCCCGCAGACGCATAAGCACTATGTCCGATGTACAGCGCCCACCCCGGTTTGCTAATGTACTGATCGTCGTCGCGATCGTGATTTTGGCGCCCACACTGACGATAGCCGCTATCTATTGGCAGACGGGGGCGCTGCCCCAGCTTGGTGGCGGGGTTACCCCCCCGCAAATCCCGCCAGCGGGTACACAGGAGACGCTCGTGCTGAACACCGACGCCCCCAGCGCAACCACCCAATCCGGTTACGATGGTCGTGTGCGGTTGGTAGCAGAGGGCAGCTTGCTAGCGCCACAGGGCGGGCTGCGTGACCTGTTCTACCGCCATACGGACGAATTGGGTGCGTCGCTAGCCACGGCAGAACCACTGCCCCCCCTATTGATAGTCGATGGCGCTCCCATCACCGATGAGGCACCAGCGTACAACCCCTTCCATGTGTATGACATCACGTTCGAGCGGACAGACGCGGTACCCATCGCTATAGCGCTTGATCCGGCAACATATGACCCTGCCACAGCGCGCGAGATTCGCGTGTTTGTAGTGCCCCTAAGGGACACCGAATCAAGTCCGTAGCGCTTTCCTACCTGCGCGAATGCTGTTAGCATGGGGTACAATTGACACCGGGGAAGAATTTTTGCACATGTGCGCAAGGGCAACGGCATGAGCGACGAACAGGGGAAGGCGACACCAAAAGGCGAGGTTCGCCGTGTGGGGAAAGAAAACCGCAAACAACGCTTGCAGGCAAAGCCGCTGGCGTTCCCTCCAGATCGCAACCTCCCGGAAAACGAGGCGCAATCCCCAACTGAACCTGAGACGCCCGAACAGGCAGCCAGTGACGGTAGGGAGGTGCCTGCTGCGCCACCATCACCGCCATCACCTATAGAACAAGCTGCAACGCCTTCCCCGGCACCTAGCGCCCCCCAACTGCCCGATGCAGCTGATGCAGAAATAGACGAGGAGACCGCGCGATTTGCCCCACCCACGGTAACAACCGAGGCAAGCACGCCGCCCCCTCCCGAACCACCCGCAGCGATTCCGAGCAACATAAGCAACACAGATACAGATGATGAGGAAGAGCATCCAACCACGCAGGTGCGCCCGGTTCGGCGCCAGCGCCAGGATGACCGTTACCCGCCCGTTGTGCCGCCACGCTCACTGCCGCCGGAGATCGAACAGTCCCCAAACCTGTATCCCAAGCCGCGTACGCAGACCCCAAAGCGCGTCAGCCGCGCCGCCCAAATTGGCGCAAACCTGGTCACTGTGCTCATTGGACTCATCATTATCGGGGTGGGCGTGTACGGCGCGTACATCTACCGCAACCCCTACAGCGCCCTGAACCCACTGGCACCTGCCACACCGCTGCCGATTATTGTCTCAGCGACGTTCCTGCCGCCCACAGCAACGACGACGCCTACGTTCACGCCCGTGGCAGTCGGCATGGTTGACGTCACGGAAGCAACCGCAGAACCGACAGCGCTCGTCACCGTTGACAGTCGCTTTGTCACGCCGACGCTGCCCGGTGCTGCTGCCGTTGATGGCGTTGCGGTAGCGCAGGCACCGACTACCGCCCCGGTTAGCGATGGCAGCGGACCGCTGGTAACGTTCACACCGTCCGCCACCACGCCAGCGGAACCGACCGAATCCCCGTTTGCGTTTGTGCTGCTTGTGCCGCCGGGTGTTGTCTACACACCCAACGGCAACGGGCGCGGCTGCGAGTGGTCTAGCATTGCGGGTACGGTGGTGAGCCTGAGCGGCGAACCTATCAACGGGCTAGGGGTGCGCTTTACCGACCAGATCACTCAGGAAGTAAATACGGTGTTTACGGGCAGCAGCGCGACCTTTGGTGAAGGCGGCTTCGAATTCATTATTAGCTCTGCCCCGGTGCAAAATGGTTACACGGTGCAGTTGTTCTCACCAGCGGGTGCACCACTCTCCGATGAGCTCACCGTGGTGAGCAGCGACCAGTGCAGCCAGAACGTCGCTGTCATCAACTTTGAACAAGTAAAACCCTACTGATGAGAGCCCGCTAATGCGCCTGTTTATTTGCTCCGATAAGGCAGACGAAGCACTGCTAGAATCTTTGACGGATGTGCTGGACGGCTACCGCATGACGGTGGACATCGACCGCATGATAGACACACGGGACAGCCGCCCAGCGCTGCAAGCGGCTATCCAGGACTGTGATGCGTTCGTGTTCGCCCTCACGCCCAACGCCGTCCAGAACAAGCGGTGCATCTGGGAGTTCGGGCAAGCAGAGCAGTTTAATCGTCCTATTGTGGTGGCAGTGCTCGAGGCGGTGACACCATACCCCAAGGCGCTGGAACCTCACCTGACGGCAGACTTGCAGACCGAAGACGGACGCGAAGTGCTCTTAGACGCGCTGTATGCGGTAGGGGCGACCCCGCCAAGCGTGCTGGTACAGTTGTTCCGCAACAGGCTGTTACTGTGGATTGTGATATTGGTGGGTTTCCTATCGGCGTGGCTACTGGCAGGTCCATACAGCCCATTCCGCCCGGCAGTGTTGCAAACGCTGCGTGATGTCGTCGCGGTGGCAGACCGCACCGTAGACCTGTCGCGCCCTATCCCCACCCAAGACCCGAACGACCCGGCGCTAGTGCCTATCCAGGCGATGACGCTCTCTGCCAATGCGGATTCGATCTTCCGTGCCGGGCAGGAACTGGCGCGTAACGGCAACTACGAGGCAGCAATTGATGCCTACAACCGCACGCTAGAACTGGTACCGGGGTCGGTAGGGGCGCACATTGCCCGCGCCAACGCTTTCCACGCCATCGGCGCAACAGACACCGCCTGGGGCGATTACACCCGCGCCATTGACCTAGCGCCGAACCTCGCATTGCCTTACCTCAGCCGGGCAGCATTTTATGTGGATTTGCAACAGGCAGAAGGTGCGCTCGCCGATGTAAACAGTGTGCTGGCGATTGAACCCGACAACGCAGAAGCACACAACCTGCGCGGCGAGGCATATTTCATCCAGGGGCAGTACGACACAGCACTGGCAGCGTTTAACCATGCGCTCAGCCTGCAAACAGACTACGCGGCGGCGCTCAGCAACCGTGGCGAGGTGCACCGCTACCAGGGGCGGGCTAAAGCGGCGCGTGAGGACTTCGATAGGGCACTACAATTGAACCCGCTGCTAGGCGAGGCATATACCCGGCGTGGCACGCTGCTGCTCGGTGAAAACAACACCCCCGCCGCGCTGGATGACTTCACACGAGCGATTGAACTGAACCCGGACGATGTTGATGCCCGCTACGAGCGGGCGACGATCTATATGCGGCAGGGAGAATACACGGGTGCCGCCGGGGATTTCTCTCGTGCGATTGCACGCCAATCGACCGACCCCAACCTCTACTTGCTGCGCGGCAGCGCCTACCGCTGCGCCGGGCAGCCAACACTTGCCGTTGCAGACTTCACCAGCGCTGCGGAACTTGACCTGGACGCAACTGTCGCCTACCTGCGGCGGCAAGCAGTGTACGCTTGCATTGAGCAGCCACAACCCAATTTTGTGCCTTCCCGTGTAGGCAACACGGATGCCACGCTTGAGGCGGCATACTTCTACATTGCCGGGCAGCTTGCAGCACGGGCACAACAGCGAGAAACAGGCGGGGATACGCAGGGCGCAGCAAACGACTACGCGCTGGCAATCATCATGACGCCCAGCTACACCGATGTTGCTAACTTATACAACCAGCGCGGGCAGATGTACGAGCGGCTGGACTTGTTCGACCTAGCGCTGGCAGACTATGAAACCGCGAGTGAGATCTTGCCAGAACGCGGGCAGTTCCATGTGGATGTCGGGCGATTGCTGGCGCAACGTGGCGAGATTGAGGACGCATTCCGGCGGTTTGCGCTGGCGCTAGAGCTAAATCCCATCTCTGTGCCTGCATACCTGGCACAGGGCGATTTACACCTGGCGCAGGGCAACCCTGACCGGGCACTGAATGCGTACACCCGCGCCTCGTACATTGACAAGGACAATGTGGACGCCCTCACCCGGCGGGTGAGCTTGCTCGTTACCCGTGGAGACTGCCAGGACGCGACCGTCAACATGGAGACACTGCGGGCAACTGCGCCCGAGGAGTTAGTCGTGATTGAGGTCAGCCAGGCGTTTGACGCAGCTTGCGCCCCCGCACCTGAAAAGGAGGACGGCTAGCATGACACCTCCCAGGCGGCGCTTCGGCATCCTGGAAGCGGTCTTCATCGCGCTGGCGATTGCCTATATTGCCTATGCGATTTTTGTGTTTTCGCAACGCCAGCAGCAAATCGTCCTCGAAGAACGCGTCGTGGAGCGCGTGGCAATTGAGGTGTCAGCGACGCCAGCGTCTACGCGCATCACGCTGGAGCCAGTGCCCACCCAAACGGCGCTGACCTTGTCGCAGCATCAGAACGCATACCGGACAACGCCAACGTCTGGCTGTGGCTGGGTGATCTCTACAGGGCAACAGACCGCCCGGAGGCAGCACGCGCCGCATATCAACAACACCTCACACTCACCGGGGATGATGCCGATGAAAGCGCCCGCGATTATCTCGGGGGCACGGAAGCACCAACGCCCTAGAGTGGGAAGAACAGCGGCAGCACAATTACTGTGACGGCAAGCGTCACGAGAATGAGCGGAACCCCCACCTTCACGTAGTCTTTAAAGTGATACTGCCCGGCGCTCATTACCAGCGTGTTTACCGGCGATGCCATCGGCGTGGCGAACGCCATAGAAGCAGCAACCGCAACCGCCATCATCAGCGCCTGGGGCTGCACACCAATATCACGGGCAATAGCGATGGCAATGGGTGCTAAAAGCACCGTGGTTGCTGTGTTGGAAAGCACCTGCGTGAGCACTGCCGTCAGCAAAAACAAACAGACAATCACGATGACCGCGCTTGCACCCCCCAGGAAGGCGGCAGTCTGTGTCGCAATGATGTCCACCAGTCCAACCTTGGTCAGCGCCGTGCTCAGCGGAATCATGCCGCCAATCAGGATAACGCTGCGCCAGTCAATCGTTTCATATGCCTCATCGACGGTCAAGCAACCTGTGAGCACCATTGCCCCTGCTGCCAACATCGTAGCGACGACGGGATCAACAATTTGCGTGATGAGCAACACCAGCATCCCCAACATGACCAGGAATGCCAGCGGTGCCTTTTTCCAGTTGAACACACGAGACTGAATTGCCTCCGGGCTGATGAGCACCATATCGCGCACGCCGCGTTGTTGCAGCGCGGCGATGTCCTTGTAGTTACCCTGCACCAGCAGCACATCACCGAATTGCAACGGCGTTTCTGCTGTGTTCAGCTCGTCCTGGGTGCTGGCACGCCGGATTTGCAGAACGGACAGGTCAAACGTATTGCCGAAGCGTATTTCCTCGACCGACTTGCCAATAAACGACGATTCCGGTGTGATCACCACTTCGGCAATGCCCATTTCCTGCGAGATGAGCGCTTCTTGGTCTGCTGCACTGGGCGGCTGGATGGCGAGGTTGTAGCGGCGGGCGATGTCGCTCACCGCATCTTGCTCCGCACGCATGATGAGCACATCGTCAACCTCCAACACGGTGCTACCCCGGGGGTGGATTGGCGAGTGGCGGCGCTGGATCACCAATGCCTGATCGCCCAGCGATGCGATCTTTTGTGGTGGGTTCGGGCGCAGAATTTCCAGCACGTTGGCGTTGTAGCGGTGGCTGAAATCGGTTTCTTTAAGGGGAGACTTCACCAACGGGGACGACGCACGCACGCGCAGCTTAAAGATGTGTTCGGACAGCTTGTACGATTCCAGCAAGTCCTCGCCGTTTGTGCTGCCTGCACCCTGCCCAAACGTCGGATTGGGATAGTCCGGGAGCAGACGCTTGCCCACGAACAGCATGTACACGCAGCCCACAACCACCAGGATCGCGCCCACGGGCAAAAAGCTGAAGAACGAAAACGGCTCCAACCCCGCCTCTTGCAGTTGCTCGCTCACGACAAGGTTCGGTGGTGTACCGATGAGCGTCAGCGCGCCCCCAAGTGAAGAGCTAAACGCCAGGGGGATGAGCAGCTTGGATGCGTTGATGCGTGTGCTGGCGGCAAGCGTGAGCACCGCCGGCAGCAACACGGCGACTGTACCTGTGTTGCTGATGAACGCCGACATTACCGCGACGGAAACCATAATAACGATCATCAGGCGTGTTTCGCTGGTGCCCGCCATGCGCAGGATTTGATCGCTAAGGCTGGATGCTAGCCCGGTGCGGAACACACCCCCTCCGACGACAAACAGCGACGCGATAAGCAGTACGATTGTGCTGCTGAACCCGGCGAGTGCCTCGGATGGCTCTAAAATGCCGCTGAGCATGAGTGCAAGCACCACCCCCAGCGCAACGGAGTCCAAGCGTAGCCACTCCGTCACGAACAGCACTAACGCCCCAATGAGTATCGCTATCGTAATCCACATATCCAATGTCATTGGAATGCCCCCTGTCTTCCGGACGAAACATTCTAGCCGGGCAACAACCCCGGTTAAGATGAAAAAAGGCATTGTTGGCAAAAAAACTCTTGGAAGAACGTCGGTGCATCCCAACCAGTTGGCAAACGGGACACGAACCACAGCACAGCAATATGTAGGCATTGCTGAGATTACCCAACAATCCGGCTTTGTGAAAGTCTTCTCTTTAGGCTGCGCTCATCTGCTACTGCTGTTTATCCGACAATGTGTACGAGAACGTCTGGGTGATTTGATGAAACCTGTGGTATGGAATGTCCTAGAGGCTGTGATAAAGTTCTGCACATCATCGGAGCAGTCATAGCCAACCCAAAACCCGAACACACCCTAAGGAAAAGCAGCCGCCAAATGCAGCTAAACACCAGACGCAGCTACGTATCACAAAGCGTGCAAGACCTACGTCCGTCCGGCATCCGCCGCTACTTCGACATCGCCGCAACGATGGACAATGTGATTACCCTGGGCATCGGGGAGCCAAGCTTCACCACGCCAGAGCACATCATCCAACGCAGTGTGCAGTCATTGCAAAACGGGCAAACGGGCTACACATCCAACAGCGGTTCTGCGGAACTCCGTCAGGCAATCGCAGGTTACATCCAGCGGCTGTATGGCGTGCAGTACAACTGGCAAAGCGAAGTGCTCGTCACCGTGGGCGTGAGTGAGGCACTGTTCCTGGCGATGAAAGCGGTACTCGACCCCGGCGACGAAGTGCTGGTGGTAGAGCCATGCTTTGTGGCGAACGCGGCATCGGTGCAGATGGCAGGCGGCGTCCCGGTGATGGTGAGCACGCAGGCGGAGAATGACTTCCAGGTTACGCGGGAAGACCTGGAGCCACACATCACATCGCGCACACGGGCAATCCTCATCAACTACCCAAACAACCCCACAGGTGCGGTGCTCAGCGCAGCGCACACGCAGGAGATTGCCGACGTTGCCGAGATGTATGACCTTGTAGTCATATCCGATGAAATCTACGAGCGCATGGTCTACGGCGTGGAACACACCTGCTTTGCGTCCCTGCCCAACATGTGGAATCGCACCATCCTGCTCAGCGGCATGAGCAAAAGTTTCGCCATGACGGGCTGGCGCATCGGCTATGCCACCGCCCCAGCGGAGATAATGGCGGCGATGCGTAAGCTGCACCAATACCTGATTATGTCTGCGCCGACGATGGGGCAGGCAGCAGCGGAGCAAGCACTGTGCTGCGCCGAGGGCGACGTGGCGATGATGCGCCAGGCGTATGATAACCGCCGCCGCCTGATAGTGGACGGGTTCAACAGCATGAGGCTGACGTGCTTCGAACCACGCGGCGCGTTCTATGCATTCCCCAGCATTGCAGCTACCGGGATGACGGATGAGGCGTTTTGCGAAGGGCTGCTGCAAGAAGAACAGGTTGCTGTGGTGCCGGGCAGCGCCTTCGGAGACAGCGGCAGCGGCTTCATCCGGGCGAGCTACACCAACAGCGAGGCGAACATCGAACAGGCACTCGAGCGCATGGCACGCTTTGTGCAGCGCCACCGCTAACACCAACGCATAACCGTCATTGTCCTCAGCAGCCTCACGCGCTACCCTGTGCGTGAGGCTGTTTTGATGACGTGAGAGATACCATGCCCCCCTATACCCCCATGCAGCTTGCCGAGGCGTTCATTGATGCGGGCGAGCTTGACGACGCCCTTGATGCACTCAACCAGCAGCTCACCGCCCAACCCAATGACGAACACGCTCGCCGCTTACGTGCCCAGGTTTTGCTGCGCACAGGCACAGCACATGCACTAGAGGATGCACTCAGTGACCTGACGAGAATCCAGCAAACGCCACATGACCACCTCACACGCTCCACACTGCACGAACGGCGCGGTGCCCTACAAGACGCGCTCGCCGCTGCCCAAACCGCCCAAGCACTCACCAGCGATGACCGCCTGCGTGCTCGCGCCCTGGAGCGCGTGTTGGACTTGATGCGCAAGCAAGGTCAACTTGAACAGGCACTCGAAATTGCCCTGGAGAACGATTGGGTGCAGTGGGCAGCAGATGCCGCCGTTGACCTGAACGACGACCGACGCGCTGTCGATTATTACACGCAGGCGCTTGACCGAATTGAGCGGCTATTTGACGTTACCAGCGACAACATTGCCGCGAACATCAAAGCGCGGGTGCTGCTCAAGCGCGGAGGTGCCCACCACCGCATGGGGAACTACCCCCTTGCCGCTGCCGATTACACCACCGCACAGGGCATCATCCCTGACGATCCGATGATTCCGTTTAACCTGGGCGTGCTTGCCGCCTACCAAGGTGACGAGGCTCGCGCACTAAGTACACTGCGGGCAGCGCTGGCAGCAGCGCCGCCTACCCTGCGCCAGCATATGACTAATGAATTGCAAGATGACCCACGCCTTGGCGACCTGTGGCAGCAGCTCAAACCCGATCATGACGCATGAGGAACTGGTTGCACTCATCCGTGGGGGCGTGCCCAGGGCGGGTGGCACCTGGGCGGATTTCGGCGCAGGGGGCGGGAACTTTACCTGTGCCCTACGGGAATTGCTGGGGCAAAATGCGACGATATACGCGGTTGACCGTGACCCGCGTGCGCTGCACAGGCAACAACCGGACGTGAATACAATCACGGCAGACTTTACCCAGCACATCCCGCACCTGCCGCCGCTAGATGGGCTGCTGGTTGCGAATGCGCTGCACTTTGTGCGCGACCAGCAGCGTGCAGTTGAACGGCTGGCAAGCTACCTGCACCCAGGTGGAACGTTTATTGTCGTGGAGTATGATGTGCGCTTCCCGCGTGGGTACATCCCGTTCCCATTGCCGCCTGCACGCTTCGAACAAATCGCGCAGCAAGCAGGGCTGACCGACATCCGGCATGTGGGTGCCCGCACATCCCCAACCAATGGCACGACGATGGTCGCGCTTGCGGCACGGCAAAGCGGTTAGTGCTGCTTTAGCCATTTGATGAGGCGTGTTATGGCGCTGCGGCGTTGCTTTTGCTGCGCCTGGTATTCGTCCTCGAGCTGCTGGTTTAGCATCTCCAGGTCGGTTACACGGATTTGTGTGTCGTTGACGATTACGAATTCATCGTTAACGACGTGAAAACCGCGCGGTTCGCGGTCATATAGTTTCTTATAAAGTTGGTTGTACTTGTGTACGGTGCGTTGTGTGTATGATTGCATTGTTTAGTATAGGTTGTTACATTTTGTAACATCGCTGCTTATTCTAGCACAAAAATTACTGGCAGCACACCAAATACCCGACCCTGTTGCATAGGTGCGGTATAATGGCGGCGCTCGCCAGATTGCAACCATCACAAACATGCGGTGAGGAAGACGAAGACTATGAAGACGCACACACAAACGGACTACACAAACGCTGTGGCGGCAATCCGCCGCTTTGCGCCGGGCATCCAACCAAAAATCGGTCTGGTGTTGGGGTCTGGTTTGGGCGTATTGGCAGATGAACTCGACGAGCGTGTCGTCATCCCCTACGATGACATTCCAGGGTGGCCCACCGCAACCGTAGAAGGGCACAGCGGCAACCTCGTGCTGGGCACACTGGAAGGCGTGCCCGTGGTCACCCAGCAAGGGCGTGCCCACCTGTACGAGGGCTACACACCGCAAGAAGTAACGTTCCCAGTGCGTGTGATGCACACCATGGGCGTCAAAACGCTCATCCTGACAAACGCTGCGGGCGGCATTAACACCGGGTTCAACGCGGGCGACATTATGCTCATCAACGACCATATCTTCTTCGTCGGGCTGGCGGGCATGTCCCCGCTGATGGGACCGAACGATGCCAGCATTGGCGAGCGCTTCGTCGGGATGGCACAGACCTACGACCGCGACTTGCGCACACTGGCAAAACGAGTCTCCGCGAGCAGCAACGAGACACTGCAAGAGGGTGTGTATGCCTGCATCTCCGGTCCTCAGTTCGAAACACCTGCGGAAATCCGTATGCTGCGCTTGTGGGGTGCAGATGCGGTCGGTATGTCTACGGTGCACGAAGTGGTGGTTGCCCGCCACGCCGGGATGCGCGTGCTAGCATTTTCCAGCATTACCAACGTTGCCATTGACCAGATCGACACCGACCTGGAAACATCGCATGTAGAAGTCATGGAAACCGGGGCGATCATCGTGCCCAAGCTGGCAAAGATTTTGCGAGGCGTGCTGCGGGAGATGCCCGTATGACAGCAGTGATGTACCTGATCGACCAACTTGCTATCGGGCTGTACATTCTCATTGGCATTGGTATGGTGTTTGCGTGGCGTAGTTGGGGGCTTGCCCAACGGGACTTCCGAGAGACCTATTTTGAGCTTGAGCGCGGGCTGGCACGCTACCGCCGCGCCAATGCAATCACGTTCTTAGTTCTGCTGATTGAGGCGGGGCTAGTTATCTTGGGTATTCAGCGGGTGGTGGTGCCCACGCTGGCGGCACAAAATGACCAGCTAGAGCAAATCATTCAGGTAGAAACAGACGGTGTGTTCAGCACAGCAACACCGCAGTTCCGCGATGATGTGGCGATAGACGATAGTTCCGTTCGAGACAACATTGACGCAACGCAGCCGTTTGAAGCAATCCAGATCACACCCACACTCACCCCCACACCGGTGGGCACCATCGTGCCGAACCCCGGCGAAATTGTGGGCTGCGACACAGAAAACGCTTCGCTGCAAATCCCAGCAAACGGCATGATCGTGTTTGAGCCGATTGACGTGCGCGGTGTGGCTACTGTGGAAAACTTCGCGTTCTACCGCTTTGAGCTACGCGGTGACAGCACACAAAATGAATTCGCGCCACTGGTAGACTATGTGCAGCCAGTCGAAGAACTCACATCGCTGGGGCAGTTTGTGCCCACGTTCTACGACCCGGGCGAGTATCAGTTCCGGCTAAACGTGTTCGACATTGCCGGGGATGTGAAGGCAACCTGTACCGTGAACATCATCATCAGCGAGCCGATCCCGACACCGACACCACTGCCCTCACAGTAACGCATCTCACGGAAGGTTGCGTGATGCTGATACATCTGATTTGTGGGCAATACAACACACCAAGACAGGATGCCGATTATGGCACGGTTAACCCTACGCGATATACAGAAGATGAAGACAAACGGTGAGCGCATTACCATGCTCACCGCCTACGATGCCACCAGCGCCCGCCTGAGCGAACGCGCTGGCGTGCCCATGCTGCTGGTGGGCGATACACTCGGCATGGTCATTCAGGGGCATTCGAACACCATACCGGTCACGCTGGAACACATGATTTACCACGCGGCGATTGTCACACGGGTGACAGAACGCCCGTTTATCGTCGGTGACTTGCCGTTTATGACGTATTCCGTTAGCACAGAGCAAGCACTGCGCAGCAGCGCCCGCCTGATGCAAGAGGGCGGCGTGGGTGCCGTCAAGCTGGAAGGCGGCGAAAGGCTGGCACCCGTTATTGACAGCGTGGTACACGCGGGCATCCCCGTTATGGCACACATCGGACTGACCCCGCAGAGCGTGAACAGCTTCGGCGGCTTCCGGGTGCAGGGGCGCGAGGTAGCAACCGCAAAACAACTCCTGCGTGATGCGCAAGCAGTGCAGGATGCAGGCGCGTTTGCCGTCGTGCTGGAACTGGTGCCCGCACCCCTAGCTAAGGCGGTCACAGAGCGGCTGAACATTCCTACGATTGGCATTGGTGCAGGCGTCCATACGGACGGGCAGGTGCAGGTTTTCCACGATATTTTGGGGCTGTTTGACGATTTTGTGCCGCGCCACACCCGTCGCTACGCAGAGCTAGGCACACCGATGCAGGATGCAATTGCGGGCTACGTCGCCGACGTGGAAGCGGGAGCCTTCCCCACATCGGAAAACAGCTTTTCCATGAGTGAAGATGTGTTGGCGGCAGTGCTAGGAGACGTGCCCCATGCGAGTGGTGCAAACGGTAGCTAGCCTGCGGGATGTTCGGGCGCAGCTTAGCGGGGCGGTTGGGCTGGTGCCAACAATGGGTGCCCTACACGCGGGTCATATGGCGCTGGTGGAACACGCCCGCACTGATAACGACGCGGTGATTGCCACTATCTTTGTCAATCCAACCCAATTCCGCCCCGATGAAGACCTGGGCAGTTACCCGCGCACACTAGAACGCGACTTGCACCTGCTGGAGCAAGCAGGCGTTGATGTGGTGTTCACGCCGCCACCGCACGAAGTTTACCCAGATCACTACCAGACGTATATCAACGTGGAGCAGGTCACGCTGCGTCTAGAGGGTGCACACCGACCGGGGCACTTCCGGGGGGTGGCGACCGTCGTGCTCAAGCTGTTTAACATGGCGCAACCCACCCGTGCCTACTTCGGGCAGAAGGACGCACAGCAGGTGGTTGTCATCCGGCGGATGGTGCGTGACTTAAATGTCGCGGTCGAAGTGGTCGTTGTGCCCACAGTGCGCGAACTCGACGGGCTGGCGTTAAGCTCACGCAATGCCTACCTGACCCCCAAAGAACGCTCAGCAGCCCCCAGCCTCTATGCTGCGCTGCAAAGCGCCGCCAAAGGGTATGATGCCGGGGAGCGCGCCCCGGAGCACTTGCGTGATGCAATGCGAGCAGTGCTAAACGATATGCCTATTGGCGATGTGGATTATGTCTCTGTGGCGCACCCCACTACGCTTGATGAGGCAGACAGCGCAACAGACACCCCCCTGCTGCTGTCGTTAGCGGTGCAGGTGGGCAAGCCGCGCCTGCTGGACAACATGCTGTTGCCCGCACATTTGAATACCGTAGAGGGGCTGACCGCTCATCTGGGCGCAGTGTAATACTGCAAAATGATGATTTGTCCGTGCTTTTCCACACTGGCAATCTCGTGCGAGTTGCCTCGGCACATCTTGCACAGCGAGCCATGCGAATAACCGCATACCTGGATCACCGCGTGTAATATCGCATAACGTGATAGTATCAGCACTAGGGCACCATGCAACAAAAAATCAACTGCCTGTCTTACCCTAGGTCAAGGAGCTTATGGCACAGCACATTCACGACAATATTCTAGGCACGCTCGGTAACACACCACTCGTCCGCCTAAACAGCATCACCCGTGGCATCCAAGCAGAAATCATCGCCAAGGTGGAATACTTCAACCCAGGCGGCAGCGTTAAAGACCGCATCGGCATCCAAATCATTGAAGACGCGGATAAAGAGGGCAAGCTGACACCCGGCGGCACCATCGTGGAGGCAACATCCGGCAATACGGGGGTGGGGCTGGCAATCGCCGCCGCGCTGAAGGGCTACAAGACGGTGTTCGTTGTGGCAGACAAACAATCACCGGAGAAAATCCAGGCACTGCGGGCATACGGGTCTCGCGTGATCGTCACGCCGACGGATGTAGAACCGGAAGACCCACGCAGCTACTACAGCGTCGCCCGCCGCACAGTTGAAGAAACCCCGAATGCCATCCTTGCGAACCAATATCACAACCCATCTAACCCGAAAGCGCATGAACTCACTACGGGGCCGGAACTATGGGAACAAACAGGCGGCAAGATCGATGTCTTTGTCGCTGGCGTGGGCACAGGTGGCACCATCACGGGTGTGGGGCGTTACCTGAAGAGCAAAAACCCGGACATCAAGATCGTGGGCGTAGACCCGATTGGTTCGATTTTGTATCACCACTTCCACACTGGGGAGATGATTCCGGCGCACACCTACATTACTGAGGGTGTGGGCGAGGACTTCATCCCAGGGTCTTACGATGCCTCGGTGCTAGACGATATGGTGCAGGTCTCTGACAAAGAAACCATGCTCATGACGCGGCGCTTGGTGCGCGAAGAAGGCATTTTCGCCGGGATGTCCTGTGGAACGGCGGCAGCGGGTGCCATCAAGTATGCACAGAAGGAAAACCTGGGCGAAGATGTGCGCGTGGTGGTGCTCCTGCCGGACACAGGACGCAACTACCTTGGTAAGGTGTTCAATGACGAGTGGATGCGGGAAAACCGCTTCCTAGACCCTGTATGGATTGGTGCCTCCATCGAAACGCTGCTGGACGCACGTGCACCACAGCAGCTTGTGCTTGCATCCTGCCAAGACCCGGTTGGCAGCGTCATCGAGAAGATGCGCCAATATGGCATCTCACAGGTTCCGGTGGTGAACGAAAACAAAAAGCTGCTTGGTTTGGTGCGCGAAGTCGACCTGCTGCAATACCTGCTGGCACATACCAGCGCCAACGGCAACACAACAGCAGTTATTCTAGAAGATGCAAATGTAATCTCCGGGGATATTCCGACCACATCACCCAGTGCACCGCTGGATGAACTGATGCACACATTTGGTGCGCAGTCAGTCGTGGTCATTACAGAAGGTGACGAGGTTCGTGATATTATCACCAAGATTGACCTCATCGACTTTATCTCCCGCACGCCGTAAAGGTACCGACCATGAGCGAAAACAACACACACGCAAGTGACAACATCGAGACGGTAGCCGTCCACGCAGGCACCCAACCCGACCCGGTCACGGGTGCCATCATGACGCCGATATTCCAAACGTCCACCTATGTGCAGCCTGCCCCAGCAGAGCACACCGGCTACGAGTACAGCCGCACAGGCAACCCAACCCGTACGGCGTTGGAGCAGGCGCTTGCTGCGCTGGAAGGTGGTCGCTATGGGTTGGCGTTTGCCAGCGGCATGGCTGCGATTGACACGGTGTTGCGGCTGGTGAGCGCGGGCGAGCATGTAATTGCGGGGGATGATGTGTACGGTGGCACGTATCGCCTGTTCGAGAAGGTGCTGAAGAACTATGGCATCGAGTTTAGTTGGATTGACCTTGCCGACCTAGACACGGTGCGCGATAGCATCCGGGAAAGCACACGCATGGTTTGGCTGGAGACGCCCACCAACCCCAACATGAAATTGGCAGACATCGCGGCAATTAGCGAACTGGCACCAGATCATGTCCATGTGGTCGTGGACAATACCTTTGCCAGCCCAATCTTGCAGCAGCCCCTGGCACTGGGTGCAGATGTTGTGGTGCACAGCACAACCAAGTACATCGGCGGGCACAGCGATGTGATCGGTGGTGCGGTTGTCACAAGCGATAAGCACATCTATGAGCAACTCAAGTTCTTGCAGAACGCTGTGGGTGCCGTACCCGGACCTATGGACTGCTTCTTGACGTTGCGGGGCATCAAAACGCTGGCACTGCGCATGGAGCGACACAGTGCCAATGCGCTACACATCGCCCGCCTGCTGGAAGATCACCCGCGTGTGGCACAAGTGCTGTACCCGGGCCTAGACAGCCACCCACAGTACGAGCTTGCTACCCGCCAGATGAAAGACTACGGCGGCATGATTAGCTTTATTCTGGAGGGCACCGCAGATGAAGCACGCAAGCTCACCACGCACACCCGTCTGTTTGCCCTGGCGGAAAGCCTGGGCGGTGTCGAAAGCTTGATCGAGCATCCCAACAGCATGACCCATGCCAGCACCGCCGATAGCACGATTGCCACGGCACCCACGCTGCTGCGCCTGAGTGTCGGCATCGAAAACGTAGACGACCTTGCCGAGGACATTTTGCAGGCGCTGGCACAGGCGTAGCATAAATGAATCCTGACTCAGTTGGATTTTACGACGTTCTGACAGGATTGCGGTGTTTAGTTGTGATATTATTACCGATATCGTTCAAACAGCAAACTCTCGGAGTATCAGCTAGACAATGATCTTCTTCGATAGCAACTACTTTTTGTTTGTGCTCATCCCGGCGGTTGTACTGTCGCTGGGGGCGCAGTTCTACCTGATGAGCACCTACCGCAAATGGAGCAATCGGCAAAACAGCCGCAACATGAGCGGATACGATGTAGGCAATTACCTGGTGCGCAACACGAACTTGATGGATGTCGCCTTTGAGGGCACACCAGGGCAGCTAAGCGACCACTACGACCCCCGTTCGCACACAGTGCGCATGTCGCAGGATATTGCCACCAAGCCATCCGTGGCGTCTATGGCAATCGTCGCCCACGAGCTAGGTCACGCGCAGCAGCACCAGGAGGAAAGCGCACTCATTGCGATGCGCAGCTTCCTCGTCCCGGCGATGACCGTCAGCCCCAACGTAGCAATGATCCTGATCTTCATCGGGCTGTTCTTCAACCTCAGCGGGTTGTTCCAGCTTGGTATTCTGTTCTTCGGTGTGGTTGTGGTGTTTATGCTGCTCACTCTGCCCGTAGAGTTCGACGCGAGTATGCGTGGGCTGCGGATGCTGCGCGAAACAGGATTGACGCAAACGACCGAAGAGATGAGCGGCGCCCGCGCCGTGTTGATCGCGGCAGCACTCACCTATGTCGCAGCGGCAATACAGGCAGTGTTGCAGTTGCTATACTTTATCGGTCTCAGCCGGGACTAGTCCGTAACCGATTGCAGCACGCGCAAACCACGCGCTAAAAACCTAAACAAAAAAGCACCGCCCTTGGTGGACGGTGCTTTTTTCATCTGTCACCTAAACGGTGTGGCTCTGGCTCATGAAGTGCTCTAGCTTCTCCAGCAGGTCGCTTTTGCTCACCGGCTTGGAGAGGTAATCGTCGCAGCCCGCTTCCATAAAACGCTCCCGGTCACCGTGCATGGCATTTGCCGTCAGCGCGATAACAGGAATGTGCGCAGTGGATGGGTCTGCTTTGAGCTGCTTAGTCACTTCAATGCCGTCCATGTCCGGCAGGTTGATGTCCATCAGAATGACGGCGGGCAGGTTTGCTCGTGCTACGTCCAGCCCCTCCTCGCCGGTGACTGCTTCTACCAGCGTGTAGCCGCCCATCTTCAGGAATTTGCGGACGAGCCGCATGTTCTGCTCGTTATCTTCAACGTATAACACTGATGATTGCTCAGGCATAATTGATTAGACCTCTTTGAATCAACTTATTCGCTATTCTATCTTAGTTCTTCTCAGCGTGCAGCAGTTGTTAGAAAGTCTAATCAAAGTCATTCGTGTCAAGCTTCGTGCGCAGTCGGCTCATGCGCCCTGCCTGTGGGCGGATTCGGTTGATGCGCTCGTCAATACGGCGACGATAGCGGCGCCAACGTGCCCGCCAACGTGCCAAGAAGTAGGTAAACCGACGGCGCTGTTGGCTAAGCCGCTGGGAGCGATCTTCTTTAGGTGTGCCCCACTGTACGACCATCGCCGCCCAAGATAGCCCGCCGCCAAAGCCCACAAACACGATATTGTCGTTTTCCTGGATGCGATCTTGTTCGATAGCCTCGCACAGGGCGATGGGTATAGAGGCGGCGGAGGTGTTGCCGTACTTCTCCACGGTGCTAAAGAATTTGCTCTCCTCTAGCTTTAGGCTGCGGGCAGCAGATTGCAAAATACGGTCGTTTGCTTGGTGCGGCACAACCACCTTTACATCGCTCAGGGTCAGGTTTGCGTTATGCAGTGCCTGCAAGATACTTTCCCCAACGATGCGCGTTGCAAACTTAAATACCTCACGCCCATTCATGTGCAGTTTGTGCAGCTTATGATCGCTCTTCATGTAGGCAATGTCGCAACTGCCGACGGTCGGCACACCCAACAGGTCATAACCGGAGCCATCCGAGCGCAGCACGGAAGACAGCACACCGCCCGGTTGTTCACTTGCCCGCAGCACAACTGCGCCCGCGCCATCCCCGAACAGGATGCACGTACTGCGGTCTTGCCAGTCCAAAATGCGGCTCATTGTCTCCGCGCCAATCACGAGGGCGGTCTTGATGCTACCGGAGCGAATTGCCTGTGCTGCCATGTCCACAGCGTAGACAAAACCGGAGCACGCCGCGCTGAGGTCGAACGCGCCCGCAGTTTTCGCACCCAGCCAGTTTTGGATGAGACTGGCGGTGCTAGGGAAGATATTCTCCGGCGTTGATGTCGCCACAATGACCAGGTTCACCTCTGCTGGCAGCACATCCGCAACCTCAAGTGCGCGTTGTGCTGCCTTTAGCCCCAGGCTGGCGGTCGTTTCCCGCTCGTTGGCAACATAGCGCTGCCCAATCCCGGTACGCGAGCGAATCCACTCATCGTTGGTCTCGACAATCGCCGCCAGGTCGTCATTGGTCAAGGCGTTTTCTGGCACTGCCATGCCCCAGCCTACAATGTGAGCGTAACGTCCAACATCAACCGTCGGGTAAGGTCCGCTGCCGTTGGAACTATGCTTTGCCATTGGTATGGTGTTCGCCAAAAATCAGAACGGCATTGTGCCCGCCAAACCCAAACGAATTGCTCATGGCAGTGTGTACGGTGTGTGCTGTGCCCGTGATGGGAACATAGTTCAGGTCACAGTCCGGGTCAGGGTTCTCCAGGTTTGCCGTGGGCGGCACAAAGTTTTCAAGGATCGCCATCACCGAGAAGACAGCCTCAACTGCGCCTGCTGCACCCAACAGGTGCCCGGTGACGGACTTGGTGGATGTGACCGGGATGTTATATGCTTGCTCTCCCAGTGCTTTCTTGATGGCAGTCGTCTCCGACTTGTCATTGAGTGGGGTGCCCGTGCCGTGTGCATTGATGTAGTCAATGTCATCAGCAGTCAGTTGAGCGTCACGCAGCGCAATTTCCATTGCCTTTTGCGCCCCTTCTCCCGTTTCCATGGGTGCGGTCACATGATGGGCGTCGGATGTCTGTCCGTATCCCAGCACCTCGGCATAGATTTTTGCGCCGCGAGCTTTTGCGTATTCATATTCTTCCAGGATGAGCACAGCCGCGCCCTCACCCATCACAAAGCCATCGCGGGTGGCGTCAAACGGACGCGATGCTTTCTCCGGCTCATCGTTGCGACGAGACAGCGCCGTCATGTTGTTGAAGCTGGCAATGGCAGACTCCACAAAAGCGGACTCCGCCCCGCCGGCGATGGCTGCGTTCAGGCGACCGCTGCGAATTTGCTCTGTAGCGTGACCGATACAGTCGTTTCCGGTCGCACAGGCGGTCGTGATGTCATAGTTCGGACCGCGAATGCCGAACTCAATGGAAATCTTCGCAGCGGTAGAGTCGATCAGCATCATAGGAATGGCGTAGGGGCTGATGGTGCGGTGCCCTTTTTCCTCGAACGCCTTCACCGTGTCCACAATGGTCTCAATACCGCCGATGCCAGACCCCACCACACAACCGATGTCGTAACGATTATCATCCGTGACGGTGAGCTGGCTGTCTTCCATTGCCTGCCTTGCCGCGACAATTGCCAGTTGCGCCACACGATCTGTGCGGCGTGCATCGCGGCGACCAAGATATTCTGCGGGGTCGAAGTTAACAACCTCCCCGCCGATTTTATTTTCAATTCTTGTTGTATCAACGCGCTCCAGCAGGCGAATGCCAGACTTGCCCGCAGCAGCATTCTTCCATGCTTCTTCTAGCGTGTTCCCAGTCGGGCAAATGATCCCCATGCCCGTAATAACGACACGTCGTCTTTCCACGATAATTTCTCCTCCGCGTGCGTTGTCTCAAGTGTCTACGTGTTAAGTCGATGGATTATGCCTAGCGCAAGGCGGATTATCAACGTTACAGCGTTATGGCACACCATTTTAAAACACAGAACACGAAGGTTGGTTGCGCAAAATCTGGCTCGGTCGAAATTTGCCTCGGCATGTTATAATCCGATGCATGATCCTAGTAACAGGCGCAACTGGCTTTATTGGACGGCACCTGGTAGAGGCGCTGATGACAGCGGGCTACCGGGTACGCTGCCTGCTACCCGACGAAAGACTCGACAAAGTCACCTGGCAAACCCCGCCAGAGATTATGACGGGCACGCTCACAGATGAAGAAATCCTCTACCGTGCCGTCACTGGTGTGCACACCGTCATCCACCTGGAAAGTGCCCAGTGGTGGGGAGCAGAGCGCGACCTTGAGCGAATAGAGATTGCGGGCACCCGCAGCCTACTAGAAGCTGCCCGCAGCGCTCGTGTAGGGCGTGTGGTGATGCTCAGTCACATCGGGGCGGCATCGTCTGCCGCGTATCCACTCATGCGCGTGAAGGGGCAGGTGGAGGAAATTGTGCGGGCAAGCGGCATGGCGTACACGATAATCCGTCCGGGGCTGGTATTCGGGCAGGATGACGCGTTCTTTAACCACATTGCGATGATGCTCGCCGTAAACCCGTTGTTCGTGCTGATGCCCGGGCGCGGCGAGGTGGTGCTGCATCCTATCTACATTGATGACCTGGTAGAAGTGGTGCTGCAAACCCTGGAAAACCTGAATACGGTCGATCAGTCGATTGAAATCGGCGGACCGGAGTACATCACCCTGCAAGACCTGATGCGAACGATCATGCGGGTTTCCGGGCGCTATCGGTTGGTCATCCCCGTGCCGCCGTACCTGCTGCGCTGGATTAACCGGGCAACCCGCACATTTTTGCCGCGCACGCTGCTCACCCCACAATGGCTAGACATCCTGGCGACCAACCGCGCTGCGCAGCTTGGCACCCTGGCACGCTACTTCGATGTGCGGTTGCACCGCCTGGAAGACACCATGCTCACTTACATGCACAACCAGAACGGGCTGTTCGCTGCGCTGCGCTACGGCGTGCGCCGCCGCCCCCGCCGCCACTAGGAAGCGTTCCCCATGATTGAATCCGATACTATCCACATACGCTCGCTGCACACGCTTAGTGAAATGCGACCCGCCGTTGATTTGCAGCGCGTGTACTGGGGGGACGATGCAGACTCGGTGATTCCGGCACACATGTTGTACTCCATTGCGGCAAACGGTGGGCATGTGCTTGTCGCGGCGCACGGCGATCATATGGTTGGTGTGCTGGTGGGTTTGCTGGGCACCAACCCGAACGACCCCACCACACCCGCGCACGGCAACCTACACATCTACTCCAAACGGATGGTTGTGCTGCCAGACTACCGCCACTATGGGTTGGGCACGCGCTTGAAGTTCGCACAGCGTGATTTTGCCCTGGCACACGGCATTGTGCGCGTCGCGTGGACGTTTGACCCGCTGCTTTCCCGTAACGCGCACCTCAACGTGCGCAAGTTGGGCGTCATTAGCCGCGTTTACCACGTTAACTACTACGGCACAGACAACATCGGTGGGCTAAGCCCAATGGGGTACAGTGACCGCCTGTTTGTGGAGTGGTGGCTGCAAAGCGAATCGGTACAGGCGCGGGCAGAGGGTGCCCCGGCGGATGAACCCACACTAGACGATTATCTAGAGGTGGGTGCCGTCGTCATCAACCCCACCACAACCGATGTGAATGGGCAACCTGTGCCTAGCAGCGCACCGCTTACTATACCAGGCGTGCCCCCCACAATTCTGGTAGAAATCCCCCGCGACTTCCCGCAGTTGGCAGCGCAAAACGACGCGCTTGCCCGCCACTGGCAAGCGCACAACCGGGCAACACTTGGCGCTGCCATTGAGCAGAATTACATCGTGACCGATTTCGTCAGCACGGAGCATGACGGAAGACTGCGGGCGTTCTATGTGCTAACCAACGCCGTAGACGAATGACCTGTATGCTGTACGCAGATCTACGGGCGAAACGAGCAAAGAGAGGAACGAAGAACCGTTGAAATCAATAACTGTTGCAAACATTAAGCTATACCCGGTTGCCATGCCCCTGGTCGAACGGCTAGGCACCAGCTTCGGCAAGGAACCGTTCAAGACTGCGATTCTGGTGCGGCTAGAAACAACCGACGGCGTCATCGGGTGGGGAGAAACCTCAGCGGAGATCAACCCCGGCTACAGCTACGAGACGATTGGCACCGCCCTGCACGTGATGACCGAATTCCTGGTGCCAAAACTGCTCGACCAAACAATCGCACATCCCACCGAGGCTCCAGCGCTGATGCAGGCAGTGCGTGGGCACCCGCTCGCGCATCACGGACCGGAAGCAGCGGTGTGGGATGCGTTCGCCAAGACAAACGACATGTCCATTGCTGACCTGTTCGCCGCGTCTCTGCCGCCCATCAAGGGGGAGCAGCACCAACCGCGTGGTCATGCACATGTGGGCGTGAGCATCGGCATACAGGACAGCGTAGAGGCAACGCTGGCAATTATCGCTAAGCGGCTTGACCAGGGTTACAACCGCATCAAGCTAAAAATCAAGCCCGGCTGGGACATCGAACTAGCGCAGGGCGTCCGGCGGCAGTACTCCGACGTGATGCTGATGCTGGATGCCAACAGCGCGTATACCCTCGACGACGCCGAGCACCTCAAGCAGCTAGACGACTACGACCTGCTGATGATTGAGCAACCGCTGCCCTACAACGACATCTACCAGCACAGCAAACTGCAACCCCTGCTGGAAACACCTGTGTGCCTGGACGAGAGCATCCTGACGGCAGATGACACCCGCATGGCAATCGAGCTAGGCGCGTGCAAGATCATCAACCTGAAGCCAGCACGGGTAGGTGGCTACACCGAAAGCCTGAAGATTTACCAGTTTTGCGCGGAAAACGACGTGCCCCTATGGATTGGCGGACTGCTGGAAACAGGCGTCGGGCGTGCGACCAACCTCGCCTTTGCCAGCCTGCCCGCCGTCACACTACCATGCGATATTTCCGCAACAGATCGCTACTATGACCCTGACCTTGCGCTGCCGACGTTCAGCGTTCGGGCGGACAGCACCATAGAGGTGCCGCAGGGCAAGGGAATTGGCGTTGAGGTGCAGATGGATCGCGTTGCGCAGGCGGGCGCGTACTGCCTGGAGAACTTACCGTATGCCCTGCCGGGCGTCCCTGGGGTAGAAGCATGAGCGTGTTCAACGGCAAACGAGTGGCATTCATCGGTGGCGGCATGATGGGCACCGCTATGATGAGCGGCATGCTCAAAGAAAACCTGCTTACCGCCGAACAAATCGTTGTGGGTGAACCAAGCGAGCAGCGCCGCGACTATCTGACCGATACCCACAACACGCGCTGCACAGCGTCCAATGCAGAGGCCGTGCAGGACGCCAACGTGGTTGTCCTCGCAGTGAAGCCGCAGTTTTTCAAGGCGGTCGCCAAGGACATCGCCGGGCGCGTAGGCGAAGCAGATGTCGTGCTCAGCATCATGGCAGGCGTGACGATTGCCACCATCAGCAGCGAGCTTGAAGTCATGCGCGTGGTGCGCTCCATCCCGAACACGCCCGCCGCTATCGGCGAGGGCATCACGGCATGGCTCGGCACAGACAACGTGAGCGACGAGGGGCTGGCGATGGCACGCACGCTCCTGGAATCGCTGGGCGAAACGATCCAGGTACCGGCAGAACACTACATGGATATGGCAACTGCCGTGAGCGGGTCGGGACCGGCGTATGTGTTCCTGTTCATGGAAGCGATGATGGACGCGGCAGTGCACATGGGTTTTGCCCGCGCTGATGCGGAAAAGCTGGTGATGCACACCGTACAGGGAGCAGCCCGGTACGCCATGCAGAGCGGCGAACACATCACGAAGCTGCGCAACCAGGTGACTAGCCCGGGCGGTACAACCGCAGAGGGGTTGTACCATATGGAGCAAAACGGACTGCGGGCGGCAGTAGCACGCGGTGTATGGGGCGCATTCCAGCGGTCACAGGCGTTAGGGGGCGGGGAACCGCGCAACCCGGACACGGGTGTTTAGAGATCAATACACAAAGGGCACCTTGAAAGGTACCCATTGCTCCCGACCCTACACCTGATGCTTGTTTACCCACTCCAGAATGTAGTCTGCGATTTCCTGCCAGCCCTTCGCTCCAACCAGGAAGTGATTGCGCCCGGCAAATTCCTTGAGTTCTGTGACCGATGGCTTTGAAGCCTCATAGCGCTTGAAGTTAGTGCGGTTGAGCGATGCCGGGATAAGGTGGTCGTTTTCACCAGCGATCATCAGCAGCGGCACGTGCTGTTTCTTGAAATCAATCGCTGAAGCAGACGTCAGCGAACCCCGTGCCAGGCGGATTGACTCCGGCACAACTTGCTCGTAGCCTTTCTTTTGTTCATCAAGCGACAGCCCGTTGGCAAATGCGTATTGAAACCCTTCAAACGGCATCATGTAGGGTTTCGAGGGGAGGTTGAACGGGTTGAGAAGTGGCCAGCTAGACCGGATGAACGACCACTCCATCGAGATGACGCCCTGCGGCGGGGCGGAGTCAATGGCGACACCTGCAGCACCCAGCCCACGATTCAGCATTAGCTGGGTAACTAGCCCCCCTAGTGAATGCCCGATGATTATCGGTGCCTCGTCCAGACCGCGAATCACCTTCTCGTGATGCTCAACCATTGCGTCAAAAGTCTGCTCCCCGACCTCAGGATTTGGGTGTTCGGCACGCAGTTGTTCGACGGACTTGTCACGACCAGGGTACGGGATAGCAATAGCGTTGTAGCCTTTACCTCCAAAGTACTCCACCCAGTGATCCCAGCTGTTGTAGGACATAAACAGACCGTGGATGAAAACGACTGTTTTAGATGACATGATCTCGTTCCTCTGTTTCTGTTGGGTTCTGTCTGTTAAACGACCCTCAGATTATAAGTGAGCGTTCTGCTATCCACTTTGCTGAAATGGACAAGTTTTTTCGTTAAATGGACACATTTACTCGAAGCGAGCCTGATACTGTGTTGGGGTGAGTTCGGTGAGCTTAAAAAACGCTGTGCTGAAGGCACTGACGTTGCTATAGCCCACATCAAGTGCCGTTTGCGTTACAGACTGCCCCTCCGCTAGGTAGTCCATCGCTTTCATCATTCGCGCCTGTTGAAGGTATTGTCCCCACGTCATGTGGATTTCCGCCTGTAGGCGCCGCGTAAGGGTGCGTGGACTCACAGCGACCAGTTGTGCCACATCCTTCAGCCGGATTTCAGACCCCAAGTTACCGTACGTATACGCAAGAACCTGGCGCATTTCGTCAGATCGCGCCTTTGGCAGCGTGTAGAGATCACTTACTCTCCATTTTATCGGGGGAACACCAGCCCAATCCGTTCCAGAATT
>CAYVGI010000014.1:0-51921 GCA_964451095.1 uncultured Anaerolineaceae bacterium | reverse complement strand
GTCGTGCCAATCACGTTCGTCAGTGTCGCCGGGTCTACTGTGCCGATGCCGCCCGCCTCTGCATTGGGTGCGGCGTACAGCGGCACCCGGCGGTAGTCTCGCACCCTGATCTCCACCGTGCAGCCGTCAATCAGCGCGTCCAACTCCGCTAGCGATGCCGCCAGCACAACATCACTCACCGTGCCGTCCGCCTCGATGCGGGCACCCTCACCTGCGGACACGGTCACGGCGGCGTCTGCCGTGGTGAGGGCAGTGCTGCCTGCCGTCACCAGCAGCGCCACCTGCCCGTTCTCACGCACCTCTGCTGCAAAATCCGCGCCAGATGTGCCCACCTCACCGAGTTCGGTTTGCAAGCGGTAGTCTGCGTCCGGCAGCGGGGCGTAGCGGTGGTCGGCACGCCCGGCGGTAAGCGTTGTCACCAGCGTGACGGTGTCGTCAGTGGTGTAGTCGTCAATGGTGTAGGTGGTGTTCGGGGCAAGCCGCACATCGGTGTCTTCCGTGAACACCACCCGCGCCCCGCCCGCGAAATTGGTGCGCAAGCTGTCCCCGCTGCCCAGCACGCTCTCCCGCACCGAGATAAAGCGCTCGGTTCCGGCGCGGCGCAGCTCTACCTGTGCGCTCAGCACCAGCAGTTCGGCAGCGCCCTCTTGTTGGGCGTGGGCAGGGGTGCCCAACAGCAGCACAACAGCACAAGTGAGCAGTGTAAAAAGCCGAAATTGCGATTGGCGAGTTAGAGTCGTCCATAGTCGGTCTTTCTCAACCCCCATCCCCGTTCCTTCCCCCGCACGCGGGGGAAGTGGGCAGCAATGTACCAAACAGTGCAGAAAGTCCCCTCTCTGCGTGGGGAGGGGGGATTTAGGGCTAAGGTGAGACACGAACAGTCGCTGCATAGTTAATCATCACCCCTGTGTCTCGCGCCTGCCTGCCGTCAGCCGCCCGATGAAGCGCAGGATTGCCGCCAGCAGCCCCAGCGCCCCCAGCCCCAAGATGATGTGCCAGCGGTAGCTACGCTGGTGGGGTGCCATCCGCTGCCCCCACTGCTGGCGCACGCCCTCGCGATAGTCTTTTTCCACCTGGGAGGGACCGAATACGTCGGCAAAGAAGTATGCCGTTGCTGCCAGCGGGATTTCTGGCTGAGTTTCATTTTCTGGGGCGGGCGGCGTTTCGTCTGCCAGTTCAATCTCCGCGAGTGTGAAGCCCTCGTCGTCGCTCACACGGGCGATTGGCTCGCCCTGTGCACTGACGATCTTGGTTTGGCTGTAGTAGTCCGTCAGGAACTCCGTATCGTGGGCACGCCCCAGGTGCCGCCACAGGTCGGGGCGCATCATCGTCAGCACAAACAGGGTGACTTTGGGGGCGGGGAAGTGTGAGCGGAACGTGCCCCCGCTTGTGGTGTTCACCAGCGGCACCCCCAGCCAGCCCGTCTGTGCGTCCATGTCTGCGCCAAACGGCTCGTCGTCGCCATGGTACGCCCGGCTAACAACCGGACCCAGCGCCCGCGAGTCCACCTTGCTGCCGTCCGGCATCACCAGCGTGAAGCGGCTGTAGCGCGGTGGGCTGCTGGTGACAATCATCGCATCGACCTGCCCGGCGTAGCGCTGCCACAGTTCGGTGTGGGCATAGTCCCAGCACACCATCATTCCCAGCTTGCCCAGGTCGGTGTGGGCAACCATCGTGTCGTGCCCATCGCGGAAGTAAGCACGCTCGTGCAAGTACGGGTAGTTTTTGTCGTAGCGCCAGCGGCGTCCGTCCGGCGCGACGAGAATCTGGCTGTTGAACACGTCCTTGCCGTCCACCAGCAGCAAGCTCCCGGCGATGTGCACGCCGTGCTCGGCGGCGCGGTCTTTCATCCAAATGACCGTCTCACCGTCGATAGGCTCCGGCAGGGTGTAGTTGTTGTCGTGGTACTCATAGCCGGTGTTGAACATCTCCGGCAGTACGATTAACTGCGCACCGGCGCTTGCTGCTTCGGCAATCAGCCCCTCGGCACGTCCCAGCCGCTCTGCTTTGGGGGCAGGCTCCCCCACCATCCGAACCGCCGCGACCTTGATTTTGCGTGGCATAGCATCTCTCGTGTGTTTGCCGGACAATTTGCATCATTCCCTATACGGGAAACACCCAGAGGATAACACGCGCCAAAGCGAATTTGGGGCAGAAAATAGGCAATTTCTAAGGGGAATCTTTCGTAGGCGCGGGTTACGTGCGGTACTGCTCCATCCACGCCACGCCATAGTCTACCAGTGGGCGGGCACGGATGAGCCGCGTGACCGCGTTGCCCACCTTGCCAACCTGGACGTGCTGCGGCTGTGCCTGCTCGAACGCATCGCCGATAACCTGGAAGTCGCCCGTTTCCAGGTCTAGCATCTCAAAGTTCACCCAGCGCCGCTCACCGTCCACCATCATCGCGGTGCCCTCGGTGATCATCTGCTTGCTGGGGAAGGTCGCGCGGTACTCCGCCAGGTGAAGCGTGGTGCAGTTGTAATAACTGACGCCCAGCAAAAACACCCAACCGTCCAGCGCGTAAAGCTGCCCGATGGGCGAGCGCTCCCCGAAAATATCGGATAGTTCGTGATTGGCGGTCAGTAGGAGGGCGTACTTGCCCTTCGCCGCGAACGACCCCACCGGATGAGCGCTGCGCAGTACCCCCTCCCAGCGGCGGAAGTTTTCCGGCAGGGCACCCATATGTTGGGTGACGGTCGTGACGGGGTGGTACGCGGGTGTCTCGTCGCGGATGATCTGCCACCACGCCGGCGGGACGGGTGGGTTCTCCCACAGGGCGGGGTCGGTGTTATCGGTGGTGTGGGTGGGCATCATCAGTGTGCCGTCGTCGCCCAGCACACCCAGCAGCGCGTGCAACACTGCCTCTGCGCCGCCGCAAATCCACCCGCCGATTTTTTTCATGCTGCTGTGCACCAGCACAGTCATGCCGGGTTGCAAGCCCGCCGCCCGCAACGCCGCTGCCAGCGAGGTCATTGTGTGCAGTGCGGATGTGTCTAGCGGGGGTTGGTTGGTCATGGGGTTTGCTGTGCCGCCAGCCCGCGTGCCAGTGCTTCCACACTGATGTACGCCATGTGCGCCGCCAACTGGAACATCACGCCTGCCAGCAGCAGCGCGTGCCCGGCGAATATCAGCAGCAGCCCAGCGCCAAAGTTTTCCAGCGTCAGCGGCGGCGGCAGCAGCGCACCCGCCGCCACAATCCCCACGGACGGCAAAAACGCCCCGGTAATCCATACGGTGAACAGCATAATCAACACGGCGACAATCGCCTCCGCAATGAGGGACACGCTAGAAAGCCGCCACAGCGTCACACCCGCCAGCGCGACCATCAACAGGTGCATCAACAGCAGCAGCACACCGTATTCAATAAACGCCTGGTTGTACGCGCTGGATAACCCGCCCAGCCGCCATTCCAGTCCGTCCCCGCGATACCACGGGAAGAAAAGCCCCACCAGCGCAATCACCGAGCCAGCTACCGCCATGATGCCGGACACACGCCGATACGTTGCCAGCGTGGAGCGCTGTATGTAGGACATGAAAACGGCAGCCCGTGCGTCCAGGTCATGCGTTACCTGTGGGGTGGACATTGACCCGTTACTCCTGCTGTGCCCATGCCACGGCGAACACTTCCCGCTCAAAGAACCAGCGCAGCGGCACCGTCTTGAAGGCGAGTTGGCGCAGCCCGGCGAGCACCATGTTTTCCTGGCGGTTCTGCGGGGGGCTATCTAGCCACACCTTGGCGGCGAACCCGGCGCTGCCCAGCGTGCGGTACATGCTGAACAAGGACTGCTCGTTCACATGGACGTGCTCGTTTACATCCACCAGGAACTGGCGTGGGTTTGCGGGGTAGCGGTCGCCCTCGCCCAGCACCGTGCGGAACGCCCGCACAAACGGGTAGGCGTAGCGGTCGTACCAGACGTTGGGCGCGGTGTGCACAATCAGCTTGCCGTTGTGCTTGAGCACGCGCCGCACTTCTAGCAGCGCGTCTTGCAGCTCCCACGGGTGCAGGTGCTCCACCACATCGAACAGCAGCACCCGGTCGAAGAAATTGCTGGGGAAGGGCAGCTTTTTGGCGTCACTTAGCGCCACCCCACCGTGACCGGGCGTGTCGTCATCTAGCGCGGTGAGCACCGCCTGCGACATCTTCACCGCCACGGGCGCGTAGTCAATACCGTAAGCGTTCGCGCCGATGTCCGCACAGTGACGCAAAATCTCCCCGCGCCCGCAGCCCACATCCAGCACATTCATGCCCGGCACCACCTCTGCCAGCCGGAACGCTGATTTGAGGCGGCGCGAGAGGTGTTGTCCTTCGGTGGCGTTGAACTCGTCGTAGCCCTCGCACGCGGTGCGGAAGTATTCTTCTGTGTAGAGGGAGGCGGAAACTGGCTGCTGCCCGTTGTAGTTGCCCACGGTGGTATCCCAAACCTTGTCTTTGGTGCGCGAAACGCCCGCTATGGTACAGCAGCGCCCCGCCCCCGGCAAGCGGCACCCCCGCTGCTATATCCCGCTGAGCACGACCGCCACCAACCCGAAGATCCCCAGCACCAGCGCCAAAAACCCCCACACGAAAACGGCGCTCCAGTCTGTGCCGGGGTCAAGCGTGGATTCCTGCGGGCGGGTGGGGTGGTAGAACACGGGCACACGCTTGCCCACCGGGTAGTGGGCGACGAGCCGCTCTGCCTGCTGCTGGGTGCTGCCCAACGTCAGCGTGTATTCGCCGCTGAACTGCCCAGCACCGACGGTGTATTCGTAGTGGATTTTGGGGGTGTAGAAGTAGCTGGCAGTGTCGTGTTCGCCTCTGCTTACCGTTACCTCGACCTCTGATACGGTTATGTGCCCCGGGGTGATGTGCCAGTCACGCAGTTGGCGCTTGCCAGTGGTACCAATCTGGATCATTTTGCCCAGGCAGAAGAGGGTGCCCGCCCCGAACGCTGCTGCCACCCACAGTACCTGCTGCGTTGTGAACAGGCTCACTTGCTGCCATGCAATCGGGTGGGCGGTGGGCATGGTGGGTACCTTCCACAGCTAGGCGCTCATGGGGATGTTGGGGGAGATTGCGATGACCTTTTCCAATGCTTCTGCCTCGGTCTTGGCGAGGTCTACTTTGGTGGCAAATGCGGCGTTGAGCACATTCGCCAGCAGCCCTACAATCGCCCGCTGCGGCATGGGGATGCCGTACAGCACCGCCAGCCCCATGCGTTCGTCGCGCAGGTAATTTAAGTAGCGCACGGTCGCGTTTGGAGAGACCAACACCTGTTTCATCTGGGTCGTGTCGAAGATCACAAACACCTGCTCTGCACGGGACTCCGCAATCTTGTCTAGGAACTCCTGATTGAAGAACTGTGCGGAACCATCCGTCCAGTCCCCGGCAACCTCTGCCCGGATGATGTGGTCTTTCACGTACCACGCTACCGCGCCGTGCTTGGATACAACCTGCCCCATATCAACTCCTGGTGTGATGCTGCTTATGAATGATGACTCGCTGTTATTTCAGTTTGGGTTTGTAGTCCATTGATGTAACCGTCAGTATAGACCCGCCGACTAAGGGGAGAATTAACTAACGAGTAAAATTAGGTAATGCTCAGTACTCACTCAGCTTAGCACAGCACAATGGGCGTGTGCTGCACGGTGCGATTATCGCAAAAACTGGCATGGGAGTATACTCTACCTATCGGATAACGCTCGGACTGCTGCCGCGCTTGCAACTCACTTGCACCACAGCGCGTACACAGCCACATAGTGATTCACGGAAGCGATTTAGCCAATGTCCCAGTCTCCCTATCGAAACCAACGCGAACATATGATTGAGCGGCAGCTCATCCCACGCGGCATCAACGACCCGCTCGTGCTGGATGCCATGCGCCGCGTGCCCCGGCATGTGTTTCTCTCCCGGCGCGTGCGCGAGGCAGCATACCGCGACGGGGCGCTGCCCATCGGCAACAAACAGACCATCTCCCAGCCGTATATCGTCGCGCTGATGACGCAGACGCTGCAATTAACCGGCACTGAGCGCGTGCTGGAGATCGGCACGGGCAGCGGCTACCAGACGGCAATCCTGTGCGAACTCGCGCAAAGCGTTGTGAGTGTGGAGCGGTTCCCGCTGCTGGCGGGGCGTGCTGGCGATGTGCTGGCAAAGCTCGGCTATAACAACGTGGAAATCCACATTGGGGATGGCACCCAGGGGCTGGCAGATATGGCACCCTACGACGCCATTATCGTCACAGCGGCGGCACCCTCCCTGCCAGAGCCGCTGCGGTTGCAAATGCACCCGGACGGCGGGCGCATGGTGCTGCCCATCGGCGCACGCGGCGCAGACCAGCACCTGGAGCTGATGCGCCGCAATGGTGACCAGTGGCAGATGGAGCGTTTGACGCGGGTGCGCTTTGTGCCGTTGGTAGGGCGCAATGGCTTCCCGCCGGAGGCAGGCGACGAATACGCGGCGCAGGCGTAGTGCGCAAACCCGACAATCGATTCCCCGAACCTCAATTTAGGGGGCTTGCACTGTGTGGTTTCTTCATTGTAATAACATCACTTAGCTAGTTACGTTTATAATTGATGTTATCTACTCAGCGAAGGATGCATTATTATGCCAGCACAGCCCGAAAAATTTTTGTTGCCGGAAGACGATGGTCTACCCATGCGCGAAAGCGGAGAGTATGCAAGGGATAAACTGGCAGCAATTGAGATATACCTTCGCATGGCACTGACGGCAACAAAAAATGGTAACTGGCGTGAGCGCTACTATTTAGACCTTGAATCAGGACCTGGGAAGAATCGTTTCGAGAAAGCCCCTGAAGTGCTTTTGGGTTCCCCTCTAATCGCACTAACGATGAATGATTCATTCTCAAAATTCCGGTTCAATGATATCGACCCGAACGTAAAGAATGATCTTTCTAAGCGGATAAATGTGAGCCCTATTGCCGATCGTGTGCGGATAACAACCGATGACATCAACAACATCGTCAACGATATTTGCGAAGAGATTGAAACGGTTGATAGCCAGTATCGTCCGGGCATTTGGTCTACCTTTAACATCGCGGTTCTTGATCCCAAGGGTTTGGAGTTACAGTGGAAAACAGTTGAGCGCCTCGCACAAGTGAACCGCATGGACTTGATTATAAACTTTTTCACGTCCAGCATACGGCGTAATTACGGGGCGGGGAACTATGGTGTGGTAGATGCATTTTTCGGGACATCTGAATGGCGGGAAATATACGAGACGAACTCAAACAGGGCGATGCGACGACAAGCGCTCATTCGTCTTTACCTGAAGCGCCTACACCAATTTGGATACGTCACAAGCACTGATGATGAGATCAGCCAAAAAGATATCCCAATAAAGAACAGTAACAACGCCGAGATTTACACGCTGATTTTCGCAAGTAAACACCCTCTTGGAGAGAAGCTTTGGCGACAGGCAGCAAAGATCATAAAGCCTGATCAAACGCAGTTGCCCGGATTTGATGATTTATAGTCAGATCAGGAAAATCGCCACGCCACCTATCCCACTGCAAGTTTCCTTTGAAAAACACAGGAATCCGCTGCTCATCCAAGATCTCAAGCAAACCCTCCACCCAGGTCGGCTCCGGTTGGTAAATTTTTCTGCCGTTGGACGCTGCGCCGATAATGACCCATTCAAAGGGTAGCTTGCCGTTGGTATCCAACCAATTCTGAAAAGTGGGTGTCACATCGAACCACAATGGCTCAATGCTCATAAAGCGTGTGCGAGCGCGGATGAGGCTCATGTGGCGCAGGTAGGCAGCTAGCGCTCGTGCACCGCCCGCTGCCTTCATCAAATGACCCGCAGGTAGGCTCACGCCGACCCATACATTGTCGGGATAGGGATTGAAGTCTGGCAGGCGAATGGGGTATTTGCTCAGTGTCTGGAAGATGTGCCAGTCTGCTTGCTGCATCACATCTAAGACCTGCTGCACCTGTTCGTCTGGCACCCAGTGTCCAAATAAGTCTGCCATGCTGCCCACGAAGATTCCTGATGAGTCTTTGACACGAAGCGGTTGCCTAAGCGAGTGCGGTCGCCAATAGTGATGCTCAAAACCTTCTGAATATGCCTGCGTAAACCGCTCTGCGATTGTTTTTGCATAACACTGTGTGACCGAACCGTCTGGCATTTGCCAAGTGCAGCCGTGTAAGCAACCACCCGTTGGATTCCAAGTGTATCCCGGCAGTTCAATCCACTCGCCGTCTTTACAAACTTTGATTCGTGTCCACTCAATGCCCTTCGGCGATTTTTGTTTGTTCATCACAACTCATACCAGTTTCTCAAGCCTCTTATCATATAGAACATTCGTTTGCTTGTCGATGCTCAAACTTGTGTTCAGCTTTCGTGTTTTAAAATAGCGGTTTAAGCCCGCCCTAATCTTGCTGTTCCTTGTTGCCAAACCTATTCCGGTTGCCATACGATAATCCCGGCATTGCAAACACACCACAAACCGGAGGCAACCCCCTCAGTGACCCACAGCGCCCGCCAGCGAGTGCAGCAAGTGCTTGTCCTCACGCTGCTGCTTAACCTCATCGTCGCCCTCGCCAAAATCGTGGTGGGGCTGCTGAGTGGGGCGCTCGCTATCGTCGCAGACGGCTTCCACTCGTTGATGGACGGCGCGGGGAACATCGTCGCGCTGGTAACCAACGCCATCGCCGCCCGCCCCCCAGACGAAGACCATCCCTATGGGCACCGCCGCTTCGAGACGATTGGCGCACTGGTGATCGGCGGGCTGCTGCTGCTCACCGCGCTGGAAATCGTGGAGAGTGTAGGGGAGCGCTTGTTTGCCGATGCAAAGCCACCCACCATTACTGCGCTCACACTGGGGCTGCTGCTGCTCACGCTGGTGGTGAACATCGCCGTCAGCACGTACCAGCGCCGAGAAGGGCAGCGTTTGCGCTCCGAGGTGCTATTGGCAGATGCCGCCAACACCCGCGCCGATGTGTTTGTTACACTTTCCGTGCTGGGTAGCAGTGTATTTGTGCTTTGGGGCTTCGCCTGGATGGACACGGTTGCCGCGTTGGTCGTGGTGGCGCTCATCGGGCGGACGGCATGGGATGTGCTGCGCGGCGCGGGCGGCGTGCTTGTCGATACCGCCCCCTACACCCCGGAGCAGCTTTCCGCGTGGGTGTGCGACCTGCCCTGTGACCTGTGCCTGGTGCGTGCTCGCAGCCGAGGCACCTGCCACGCCGCCCACATCGACATTGACGTGCAGCTACCCGCACAAACTACGCTCGCCCAGGCGGCGACCGTCACGCACACCATCCGCACAGGTATTGTGCAGCGCGTACGTGCAGCGGGCGGCGGCGTCGCAGAAGTCGAAGTGCACTTCTCCCCTGGCGGCGCGTCTAAGGTGTAGTGGGACGCCTCAGCCTCATCTCACACACAGGCGGATACAAGAACACCATGCTAAGAACAACAACCTTCGTTCCTGTTCAGATGTTGCTGCGTGGGGTGGGTGCCCTCGCTGGTGCGCTGTTCGTGATTGTCTCCCTAACGTATGTCGTAGGCGTGTGGATGGGTGGCGCAGCGCACCCCCCAGGCTTCCTTACAGCACCTGTCTGTGACCGCCCGTGCTGGATGGGCATCCAAACGGACGTGGCAACCTTCGCTGATGTGGAAACGTTGCTCGTCAGCATGGGCACGGACTACTCCGCCAACTCCATTAGCGACACAGGCAGCAACATCTCTCTGTCACCGCAGGGCAGTGGCGATCTGATCTTTTTGAGCGGGGGGCGAGTGAACCGCATTGTGCTGGCACGGGAGGTATGTGCGGTGGCGCTGCTCGCTGCCTACGGTGCACCCGATGGACTCACCATCCAGCAAGATGGCAAGTTTGAGCTAACCTATGTGCAGTTGGGGGCGATCTTTGAGGGCAAGCACAACACCGTAACGCTTATCGAACTCTCGCGCCCGGCAGAACTTGCGGTGCGGTTCCGTGGTGGGGTTTTAACCAAACCCTGGCGCTTAGCAGAGGCAACGTTCCGCCAACCCTGTGATTGAGCGCCACTGCATATGTGCCTCAGGGAAGATAAGCAGGCGTGTTTACGACCAGCGAGCCACAGACCGGGACATGTCCACGGTCTGCGGTAGGATGTTTCGTAGGGGGGAAGAAACCGATTACTTGCGCTCTACGGAAAAGCGAACCGCTGTGCGCTCCTGCCCTTCGATGTCAACCTCGGTAAAGTGGGGGATGAATACCACATCAATCTCATCACGATCCAGGTAGCCCCGCGCAATTGCCAGCGCTTTCACTGCCTGGTTTACCGCCCCTGCGCCAATCGCCTGCACTTCCGCGTAACCGTACTCGCGGATGACACCGGCAATGGCACCTGCGACTGCGGTCGAGCGAGACCGTGCCGACACTTTGATCACGTCGGGGTCGTTGTCGTCCTGGGTGTAGCCGGAACTGCCGTTACGTTGGTACGAATCTACCGAATACAAGTCGTCGTTATACTCTGCCATGTGTTTGCTAACCCAATACTCTGTAACAATAAGTCTCACGCATGTTGACTATACAATCCTTCAGGGCGCAAGTCTACTGGTGTGCGCCTTATAAGCCCAAATACTTACCATCTATTGATGAAGCACTTAAAAAAGGGATTTGCCGACATTAGAAACGTAAACGCTTAATGTTTGCCACCGGACTTATCCCACATTCTCAATCATACAAAATTGTAACAATAGAGGTGTTTTGCAGGTGTGTTTTCCCAACTAATCCAAAATTCACCCACCTTTATCCAAAATCGGCTGGTAGCGGTTATCTTACACCCACGGCACCTATCCCACATGTGCGCAAAAACTTATCCCACACAGGCTTGAGGTTGGCTTGAAGCCCGCCAAATTGGTTGAGTGAGGGGCGCTTTTTCGCTATACTGTTGCCACATTCGGGGAAACACGAACGACCGACAAACACGGGGCTAAAGGGGTCGGCGTTCCACTCCAAGAACACGCCACGATACAGAGACCTGCTCGGACGGACTCACGGCGTAAAACACAATACAACCAAACGATCCGCTTCAAGCGCACGCTCATCGGCATTTTGTTCGTGAGGGCGGCGCAGCGATAGACCCTGCCAGGTACATTCACTGGTCTGTTAGTGTCCCTATTGCCTGCCGCCGCCGCCGCCACACAACGATTTAGGATAGGGGAACCGTGGAACCGCAACGGGCATGGGAAATCACGCATAGTCAGCTCGAAATCCAGTTTGACCGTGCTAGCTTCGACACTTGGCTGAAGGACATTAGCTTCCTGGAATACTTACCAGAGGAAGCGCTGTTCGTGCTGGGTGTTTCCAACAGCTACGCGCTGGATATGCTGCAACACCGCCTGCAACGCAATGTGTGCCGGGTGTTGTGCGATGTCTTCGGGCAGGACGTGACGATTGAGTTCCGCCAGGTGAAAAAACAACCCCCGCCGCAAACGTTCCACCCGCCAGAGCTAGGCGACACGCCGCCCGGTGATATGCCGCTGTTCCGCTACATGGCACAGCAGCCCCCAGACGAACAACCGCCGCTGCATCAGTTTGTGGCACGCCCGCAGCTTGATGCACCGCCGGACAGCGACCTCAACCCGCGCTTCACGTTCGACCGCTTCGTGGTCAACCGCGCCAACTACATGGTGTACGAGGCGGCAAAGGCAGTGGCAGACGCGCCCAACGGTGCCTACAACCCGCTCATGATCTACGGTGGGGTGGGGCTTGGCAAAACGCACCTGCTGCAAGCAATCGCCAACGAGTGCCAGGGGCGCGGGCTGTATGTGGTGTATGTGCCCAGCGAGGCGTTTGTGAACGACCTCGTGATGTCTATCCGCAAAAAGCAGCAGGCTATGTTCCGGGAGCGCTACCGCCGCGCCGATGTGCTGCTGGTGGACGACATCCAGTTTATTGCGGGCAAGGAGAGCACCCAGGAGGAGTTCTTCCACACGTTTAACGCGCTATACACGTTCAATAAGCAGATTGTACTCGCCAGCGACCGCCACCCAGACGAACTGACCACGCTGGAAGACCGCTTGCGCTCGCGTTTTGCGGGCGGGCTAATCGTGGATGTACAGCCCCCGGAGTTTGAAACCCGCGTGGCGATTTTGGAAATGTGGGCGAACGAGCGCGGCATCCACATGGAGCGCAACGTGCTGGAAATGGTCGCAGAGCGTGCGCCCGATAACATCCGCGAGCTAGAGGGTGTGTTTAACCAGATTGCCGCCAAAGCACGCTTTGCCCCCGGCGAGATGAGCGTAGAGCGGGCGCACCGCACGCTAGACCGCTTCGAGCAGCCGCGTAATCACTTCCGCCCGGTGACGGTGGAACGGGTGATTAAGTACACCGCAGAGGAGTACCGCGTGGACGCCAACGCGCTGGTAGGCAAACGGCGCACCAAGCGCGTGAACGAAGCGCGGCAGGTGGCGATGTTCATTGCCCGTGAGCTAACCGACTTATCGCTGCCACAAATTGGCGATGTGTTCGGTGGGCGCACGCACAGCACGGTTTTGCACAGTTGCAACAAAGTGATCGACGAGATGAAGTTTGACACCTTCCTCCACGACCGAGTGCAAAAAATTCAACAGCGCCTCCTGGGGGAGTCGGGCTAGGGTCGCCTCATTTAGTTGTGTAACCATAACCTGCCCTCCGCTGTGCTCATGGCGGCGACCATCGGCGAGAACATTCTCGTGCACATCCTCAAGCTGGAAAACCGCGTTGAGGCAGCGTACAACATCGAGCGCTTTAGCCGCTATGCCTTCCCGATCATCTATGTGGGCGTGTTGGTGACGATGGTGTTCGCGTTTAACGTGATTTAGGGCGGGGATACTCACTCATGAGCGGGGGCACACCAAACAAGGTGCGCCCCCACGGGGTTAGGCAATTATTCTTCCATGCCTACGATTTGATCCATCGTGATGAAGCCACTGAAGAACGCGCTGAAGTAGGTGAAGTTGCCATCACGCCCAACGTGCAGCGGGTGGTCTTCAATCCACTGTGCGGCGTAGGAGATGACGACATCGTTGGCGTCGAAAGCGTCACCATTGTGGAAGGTTACACCCTCGCGCAGCGTGAACGTCCACACGGTTGCCTCTTCGTTGGAGCTAAACTCGGTCGCTAGCACCGGAACTACGTCCGTGCCGGCAACTTCGTAGCCCAGCAGGCTCTCGTTGATCTGCTCACACACACGCAGTGCCTCACCGTCGGTTTCATCTGCGCAGTAGATGCCTGCCGGCTCACCGTTCTGCATCCAGATGAAGGTGTCGTCGCTGGGGTCTTCCATCACAGCGAAGTACTCGTTGCTCAGCGGGCTGCTGTGTACATTACCTTCGATTTCTGCGCGGTAGGCCACAGCGGACGCGCCGTGTGCAATCGGCACCATCGGCACCAGGTCGCGCAGGGCGGTGTTTGCCTCTGCGTAGATGGGCTGGCGCTCGCTCAGTTCGCTAAGCTGCCCTGCCTGTGCCAGTGGCTCGGTAATTTCTGGGAACTTCTCACCAAACTGGTCGGATGCACCCGCCGAGAAGTGGAAGTCGAGGAAGTTGGTTGCGTCCGGGTAGTCTGCACCCCAGCCCAGCAGGTACAGTTCAAGCTGTCCCGCGTCCGAAGCGTCGAGGAACGCACCAGATTCCATCTGTACGACTTCAACTTCGATGCCAACTTCTGCAAGCTGTGCCTGGATGTCTTGCGCGACCAGACCCGGTGTAGGCAGGTAGGTGCGAACCACATCACGGAAGGAGATTTCCAACTCAATCGGCAACTCTACGCCGCTTTCTTCCAGCAGCTCACGTGCACGATCCGGGTCATACGGGAACGGCTCAACTTCCGGCGTGTAACCAGATGCGATCACTGGCGGCATAAACTGCGTTGCCGCAATGGAGCCTGCCGGGTAGAAGCGGTCGACGATGCCCTGGCGGTCGATTGCATGGGCAATTGCCTGGCGCACGAGCAGGTTGTCCATCGGCTCAACAAAGTTGTTCAGACCGAGGTAGAACACGTTCGTGCCGGGGCGCGGGAACAGTGCCAGCGAGTCATCGCCTTCGATGATTTCCAGTTCGTTGACGCCAGGGTTGTCGATGCCGTCAACTTCGCCTGCCTGTAGTGCAGCGAGGCGTGCGCTTGCTTCACTGTTCCAGCGGAAGATGAGCGTTTCTTCCAGTGCCGGGTCGCCCCAGTAGTCTTCGTAGCGGCTCATCACGATCTCGTTACCGAGGTCCCACGTATCCAGCGCGTACGGACCAGTACCCACCGGGTTCTGGAACAGTTCCGTGCCGCCGCCGCCCGTTGCTTCCAGCACATCCTGGGAGTGGATGTTGAGCGCGGAGAACGCTACCTTGGACGGGAAGGCGGGGTCTGGGAAGCACAGCGTGAACTCAACCGTCAGTTCGTCCACTGCTTCGATCTTCTGGAAAGAACCGCCGTACTCGCAGCTTACTGCTTCAAACGATAACAATTCCATGTCCTGTGCAGCTACCGGTGCTGCCAGTACCACGGCAACCACCAGCATCAGCGGGACTAAACGCAAGAATTTGTTCATGTCGTAGAGAAACTCCTGATAGATTGTAGAAATACTTTTGGGGTGCTTTGGTGTTCCTGGCGCAACCTTGCACCAGCTTTCGCCGCGAGTTTTGCGGCATGGGCGCACCCTACCCTGTTGTGCGAGCGTCGTGTGCCGCCCGCTGCGCACGATGTTATCCAATCTCTAGCAGAATGCCAAATATTGACGAAAAACATTGCCGCCCCGCCGCCCATAAATTTTGCTTTGCAGACTGCCACCGCACTCTCTATAATCAGCGTAACAAATGCTTTTGAGCACAATGCTGTACAAATTGACCGCACGACGGGAGACAACAACCAAAATGATGACACGAAAAGGGTTTTTAATCGGGCTTTGTGCACTGCTGCTGATCCCTGCCCTGGGCACGGCACAGGCGCAGGACGGCTGTGACCTGGCAAGTATCAACGCGGAGATGAGCGTGTTGGTGGCGGGCTACATCGGCACACAGGGCACCGCCGCAGACGCCGAAGCAGCACTCAACCAGATTGACCAGCTAAACGCAGACATCACCGCGCTGCTGGTGCGCTGCGGGCGTGCCCCCAGCACAGGCGGCGGTAATCCGCTGGCGGGGCTGGGCAGTGGTAACGGTGGCGGCGCAGAAGACCCCAACGCAGAGACAGAGCCAGCAGACCCGCAAATCGCGGCAGCGGGCTACGTGAACCCGGCGAACACACCCGGCAGCCCGCTCGGTCCGGCAGCGAACGTACAGGAAAGCTGTGTGCCCCGCACCGCCAGCGGCAACGCCCCCGCCACCCAGACGAACAATGGGGTGCGCTTGCGTGCCTTCCTGCCGTCTGGCTCCTACAAGGCGACACTGCTGCCCGTCCGCTTCCAGACGTTTGACCCGATTCTGTTTGTCGTCACCAGCGAAGAGGGCGTGTGTGTGACGGAAAGCGACGCCGCCCGCGAGTACGTGGTGGACTTCAGCCGGGCGGGGATTGGCGGGCAGGTGTTTGGGCACCGCTCCGGTGGCGTGCTGGAATTTGACGTGCCGGGGAGCTCCACGGAGCTATCGCAGGTGGATATTTTTGTCGGCGGCACAGACGGCGCGGACGCGGGCATCACAGGTGAGTTTGTGCTGGTGGTGGAGGGTGCCCGCCTGACGGCATCTAACAACCAGCACATCTACAACGTGAGCATTACCGAGAGCATGTTCGAGTCCGACGTTCCGCTGGGCGTGATGGTGCTGGGCAAGAGCGATGTGCTCGACCCGAACCTGCAAGCGGGCGCGTTCACCAGCGCGACCGACTTTGTGCCGCTGTTTGTGTGTGAGGACGGCGGCACCGCCGAGTGCCAGTCCGACGCGCGCGGCAGCCTGGAGGGCACCAGCGTGGTCGAGGCGGCTGTGGGCACCACCCGTGGCGACGACCGCGACGCGGCAATCCTGGCGCAGCCGAGCGCGTTCCTGGCGGGCGGCATCGTGGATGTGTCCTACGTGGTGAGCCAGCAGAACGGCACGCCCGTGCGCGACGAGTACGTGATTGTGTTCTACGGCGGCATCGGCTAAACAGCACGGCTGGGGTGGCACCCGCCACCCCAAGCTGTTGTTTGATGGTCAGTTCGGTGCCAAAAGCTGGCGAATTTGTTCTCGCATGTATGGAAGAAAACCTTGTACGTGCAATGGGGTCTTCATTGAGTGATGTAGCGTCGTCGTAGTAAGGTCTACAGCTATGGGCAATTCCACTTCACCAAACAAGCTTATTTTAGGGTGTGATGCCCTAACGCCGTCACAAGTTCCCGTGTCGAGATGATCTGCAACTGCCACCGCCACTACAAAAATGTTTTCCATCCGGTGTAGCAGTGTTTTAGACTTTGCTGCGTATTGCACGCAGTCTTTGGAATATTGCTCCAACTCGGGTACACGAATCGTCTCAAAATCGGATAGCATGAACCAGACCATAAACTTCCGATTGGTGATTCTGCCAGATGCTACAGTTCTTGGGATACTGCTTTGCCAGGGCGCATCTTTATCTTTATCTATCTTAAGCCCCGCTCTTTGCAAACGTGCCGCTACATCTGCATGATAATCTTCTCTGGAATACGGTTTAGCCGGGGATAACTGGGTAACGAACACGTCTCCGAGGATGTATTGCGTGCCCCCGATATTTGCGATGCTGCTGCGCACATCCCCCTGAATGTCTATCTGATTTGTGGTGCGCTGCAAGAGTCCCGACCTGATAAGGTCATCGAGAAAAAACACAATGAGCGCATTGAGCGCAATCTGTAGATGTTGATTGTTTGTCGCACGCTCGCGGAGGGCTTTTGTCGCAGTGACCGGATTGTGTGCCGACCAGTCGTCAATTGCATGCAGGATGTCTGCCTGCTGGTCAGCATTGGGAACAGCTAAAGCTAATGTGCCGTGCCTGTCAGCCTGTCGAATGCTCCATAGCAGTGCCGTTGCCACCATGTACTTGGTGTGGATATTGGGTTCTGGTTGCAGTAATGTGCCAAACAGCCGCCCGTTGGGTTCAATCTCTTGCTTCCACTGGTCAAGGGAGAAGGTCATGGTTGTGCGCTACCTAACTAGCAGTTTAGCCTCTTTGGGAGTTGCCTTTGTTTGTCCTAGTAACAGTATAGCGCGGGAACACCATCCAGGCGACGGTGCTAGGGCGCTCATGCTGCGGTGTTAAGTCTTCATGGTGCATTTCGCACAAAACTTAATCGCAGCTTCACGATCGTTTCACAACAGTCTAACGCATTGCTTACCCACACTCGTTAAAGTCCACAGACCGTACTGAGAATACACTTCCACACAAGGAGACAAACATGCGTCGCGTATTCACAACGCTGGTGGCACTGCTGCTGGCAATCATGATCGTCGTACCTGCCGCCGCGCAGGATCGTAACCTGGTCGAGGCTGCACAGCAGGCAACCGGCTTTAGCACACTGCTCGCTGCTGCTGAGGCTGCTGGGCTGGCAGAAGAACTCGCAGAAGGCGGTCCGTACACCATATTCGCACCCACCGACGGCGGCTTCGCCAACGCACTCTCTGCACTGGGTCTGACGGCAGAGGAACTGCTCGCCGACACCGAACTGCTGACCACCATCCTCAGCTTCCACGTCATCAACGGGGACTTCTCCTCCGGCGACCTGGTCTCCATCATCAGCAACGACGCTGACGGTGTTGCAGAGTTCACCACCCTGGGCGGCGAGACACTGACCGCTGAACTGGTTACGCTGCCAGTACCCGCAGAAGAAGTTGCTGCTGGGCAGCCCACGCCAGAGCCACAGTTCCAAACGGCAATCTTCCTGAACGGGCAGGGCATCAGCGTCTTCCTCGCAGACATTCAAGCTTCCAACGGTGTACTCCACGCGATCAGCGGTGTGCTGCTGCCGCCGAGCTTCACCATGATGGAAGATGACATGATGGAAGAGGAGATGGCAATGGAAGAGGAGATGGCACCTGCCACCATCGCAGACATCGCCGCAACCACAGACGGCTTCTCCACGCTGGCAGCAGCAGTTGATGCCGCCGGGCTGACCGACGCGCTGAGCGAGGGCAACCTGACTGTGTTCGCTCCCACCGACGATGCGTTTGCCGCTGCGCTGGACGCACTGGGCTTGAGCGCTGAGGAACTGCTCGCAGACACCGACACGCTGACGACCATCCTGACCTACCACGTCATCGCCGGAGACTTCTCCTCCGAAGACCTGCTCTCCCTTTCCACCAACGGCGGCATCACCGAGCTGAACACACTCGCTGGCGAACCGCTCTCCCTGGCAATTGAGGGCGACAGCGTGGTCATCGGCGGCGCAACCGTCACCATGGCGGACATCGAAGCCGACAACGGTATCGTGCACGTGATTGACGGAGTGCTGCTGCCCCCCAGCATGCAGTAAGCGTTCCTTCACTTTTTCACCACACAACCTGCATTTTGTGTAAAATAAGCAGCGGGGCGGTTATTATAAACCGCTCCGCTGTTTTGCGTTGTGCACCAATTTGATTGTCAACCTGCATACGATCGAGAGGAATCCACACCCGATGATGCGCCGACTAGTCCTTGTACTCGCACTGCTCGCTGTTTCCGTTGTGCCCGCTTTTGCCCAGGACGATGCCCAGCAAGAGGGCGGCGACTTTTCCACCCTGCTTACCGCACTAGAGGTCGCTGACCTGACGGTTACGCTGGCGGAAGACGGTCCGTTCACGATTTTTGCGCCCACGGATGCCGCGTTTGAGGCAGCACTTGCTGACCTGGGGCTGACCGCCGAAGAACTGCTTGCGGACTCACAAACGTTAATAGACATCCTGCTCTACCACGTGGTGGAGGGCGAAGTACCTGCCGCTGATGTGGTAACGCTGGTGGAGTCTGCTGGTGGCACTGCCGAAATCACCACGTTTGGTGGTGAGACGATCACAATTGAACTGGTGGATGGGCTGCCCGTTATCAACGGCACGGCTACCGTCTTCCTCCCGGACGTGAGCGCGTCCAACGGTATCATCCATGTGATTGACACCGTGCTGCTGCCGCCTGCCCTGGCACCGACAGACACCGTGATGGCAGACCCCGCCACCGAGACCATCGTGGAGATTGCTGGCAACACAGAGAACCTGACGACGCTGGTCGCTGCTGTGGAAGCTGCCGGGCTGGTAGAAACGCTGAGCGAGGGCGGTCCGTTCACGGTGTTTGCGCCCACTAACGACGCGTTCCAGGCGGCACTTGCCGACCTGGGACTAACCGCTGAAGAACTACTTGCAGACACCGACCTGCTGACGACTGTACTCTCCTATCACGTTGTGGACGGCACACTGCTCGCCACAGACATCACAGCGCTGGTGGAAGACCCGGTTGCTGGCGCAGAGATCGAAACACTCGGTGGGGAACCGCTCATCATCACCCTGGACGAAACTGACGGCACGCTGCTGCTTAGCCCACTGGGCACCACCGTCGTCACGCCAGATGTTGTGGCGCTGAACGGTGTGGTACACATCATTGACGGCGTGCTGTTCCCGCCCAGCCTGGGTAGCTAACCCCGCCCCTATCCCGTGGGGTGCCCTCAGGTGCCCCACAGGTGGTAATCAAGAGCACCTGCTACTCCGGAATGATAAAGCAGGTGTCGTCGCCCCCGATGTTGCCGCCATCATCAATGAACGTGGCGGCGGCAGGTTCAGGGCTGGTACAGTTCATAGGCGCTACGTTCCCCGTCCCAATCGTTACATTCACAAATGTCACCGTAAGCGGCGTAACACCATCCAGTACCTCTGCCCCTGCGATGCTCGTAAGGGTGCCCGTGTTGTCCACGAACGTCGTGGCTTCGAACGTGGTTGCGGTCGCATCTCCAGCGTCGGATTGCGTAAGCGATGCCCCAAATGTGCCGCCGTTGCCACGGAAATCACCGCCTGTAACACTAACAGTTGCCTGCCTAGTGAGAAGACCGCCACCCGCATTGAACCCGATTGTAGGGTTGGTTAGCGTGCCGGTTGTCCTGGTAGCGAACTCCACGCCTAAGCCCGTATTGTTCTGGATGGTCGTGCCGGTTATATTGCCGCTGGCATCCGTAGATACAAGCAGTCCAGCCCCGGTATTGTCCCGGATCGTCACGTTGCTGAGGTTCACCGCATTGCGGAACCCCGTAACGACCGCGAACGCGGGTGATGTGTTGTTAGAGACAACGGTGTTGGTCATGGTGAGGGTGCCGTTTGCCTGCCCAATGATCGTGCCCGTGCCAGCGACATTGTTGCTAAATGTGCTGTTGCTGATCGTGATTGAGCCAAAGGTGTTCGAGCGGATGGCAGCGTCTCTATCGGCGGTGTTGCCAGTGAACGTGCTGTTGTTCACCGTCAGGTTGCCCAGTGCCAGGATGGCACCACCGGAGCCGAACGGCTCGGTCGCGTTTGGGCGTGCGCCGTTCGCAAACGTCAGGTCGTTCAGCGTGAGGTTGGCACCATCCTCCACCTGCATCAGCCCGAAAGCGGGTGCGTCCGTGTTGCGGCTGATGGTGTTGCCGTTCCCGTTAATGGTCATCGCCGCTGTGATGGGCGGCAGCGCATTTGCCGTCGGACCCGGCGAGCCAGTCCCGACGAAGTCCGCGCTGGTTGCCTCATAGGGTCCCGGTGCTTGCAAGAAGATCGTCGTCACGCCAGGCGGCGCTAGGCAGTCGTTAGGGGTGCCCGTGTTCAACACAGTGATTGCCTCTGCCAGGCTGCACAGACCGTCTGCTGAGTTTTCGGACGCGGCACCCATGGCGTTCGTCGTCACGATGATTTCCGTGGGGGGCAGCGGCGTGAACATCGGCGTTGGTGTTGCCGTGGGCGTAAATGTTGGTGGTGGCGGTCCGCTGTTGTCGTCATCATCATCATCGTCGTCGTCATCGTCCTCCGGTGGCGGTGGTGGCGGTTCGGGCACATTGGGTTCCTGCTCAACGGGTTCCGCTGGTGGTGCCTCCGGGGCAGGCTGCACGGGCTGCTGCGGCTGCGCGGGTTGCTGTACCACTTGCGGCGGGGAAACCGGGGCGGGTTCTTCCGGCGGGGAAATCTGGATTTCCTCCGGCAGGTCAAGCGGGTAGTTCAGCACCTCGTCTGGCAGCAGGCTGATGACGCCCAACGTATCCTGAAGTTCGTCCGTCAGCGGCTCCGGCGGGCTCCACGCCCCGTTCACCGTCTGCACGATGGCACCGTTTTCGTCGAATGTGGGTGGGTTCATCGGCGCTTCTGTGAATGTAAACGGACGAATTTGCTGCGGATTGCCGGAGTACGGGTCAACGAACACATCGCCCTCCACAGCAATAAGCTGTGCCCGTGGCGGCGAGTTCAGCGTGCGCATGGCAACAGTCGAGCTAAGCTGGATGTCCACGCCGTTGGCACGCAGGTTGACCGTCACGTTCTCTGGTCCCTGCACAAACAGCAGGTTCGGCGTCTCGTTGCACTCCGGGCTACCGATGCCCGTAGAGAAGTAAAACGACTGCATCGGCGTGAACGACTCCTCCGGGTTGAGCACAGAAAGCGCACTGACGGAGTTCTCTCCGGGGAACAGCGCCGCCCGCACCCAGCCAAAGTCCTCGCCAGCGGTGGCACGCAGCCACTCGCCATCGGCGCTGCGGGCATCAATTTGTAGCACTTCCCCCGCCACCAGCGGGCGCACCACCCGTGCCGACGGCGACGGAATATCCCGCAGGAAGTCGCGCATGGGTACTTCCAGCGTCACGATGATCTCGCCAGGGTCGAAGAAGGCGTCCGGGTCGGTCGCCTCAGCAACTTGTGTTTCCCCAAACAGGATAAATGTTGTTGCCTGCCCCGGCAGCGTGGCGGGTAGGTTCGCTTGCAGCTTGAGCACCGCCACGCCCCACTCGTCCAGCGTCTCATTCAGCGGGGTCGTCTCTATGTAGCGGAAGCGGTCAATACGGGCGGTATCGCCCGATTGGATGAACAGGTCGTCCGGTGCCTCATCGTAGAACGCTGCCTCGATAGAGCGATTCCCGTAGCAGGCACTGTTGCGGTCGAGGGCGGCGCACGATTCCGCGATGAGATCCATTGCCCGCTCCACAGCGGCGACACATGTCTCGCCCTGTGCTTGCGCGAGCCCCACACTGAGCGGCACAATCGCACCTGCCAATAGGAGCTTGCGCCACATTGTCGTCATTGCCATCGGGTCTTCCTCAGCCATGTTTCGGAGTGGGGCATTATAGCGGGGTGTGGAATGCTATGGCAAAAATTGAACTGACTGTCGAGTGTACTAGTGGTGCGCCATAAAGGTATCTATGGGACACTCTACTATCGGTCGTTACGTCCGTTGGCGACCGCCAAAACAGCAGCGGCGGCAAACAGCGCCAAGCTACCATATGCGAAAATGGTCACAGCAAGCATGGACGCCTCCTTTTGAGGGTGCTATTTTACGAATGACAGACCACACACAGAATTTTACCTGTGTTCCGCCAAATACACGCCCCAAAAATGAGGGATGACATTGCTACGGTGATTGAGAGAAAAAACATGCCACAAAAACCACTGCTGCTCGTCACATTGACCTGCCTGTCTTTGATGAACCTGCAACCCATGCGCCTCGACGCGCAGGCACCGCTCCCGCCAGTGAACCTGGTCATCGTCGGGGACATTGCAAGCTGCGAACTGAGTGGGGATGAGCAAACGGCGGCGTTGGTGGGGCAGCTCAACACCCAGAACCCGGTTGAACTCATCCTGACGGTTGGCGATCACGTCTACCCGCAGGCAACCGCACAAAATTACCAGGACTGCTACGACCCCACCTGGGGGCGCTACCGGGACATCACCCTGCCTGCCATTGGCAACCACGACCGACCCACAGCAGCCACCGTAGACTACTTCAATGTCACGCAGCGTGCGTACCCGCCCCTGCTGCTGGATGCTGAACTCACGGAGTGGGGCATCTATGGCGCAGTGGTCGATTCATGGGTGTTTGTCTTCCTCAACATTGACGTGCCCACACGGGTACGCGCCCAGCAGCTTGAGTGGCTGGAACTCGTGTTGTCGGTTTCCGATGCGAACTGCACTGCCGCGCTGTGGCACCAACCGTTGTTCAGTTCGGGCACACGCGGCGGCTACCCCCCGGTGCGCGAGTTCTGGCAGTTGCTGGAAACCTACCAGGCGGAGCTTGTGTTCAACGGGCACGACCATCACTACGAGCGCTTTGTCCCGCAGCTAGCAAACGGGCAGGTTGCGCTCAGTGGCATCCAGCAGTTTATCGTCGGCACGGGCGGCTACTACCTGTACGACCTGGGTGCAGAGCTTGAGAACACCGCCTTCCGGCAGCAACAGGCGTGGGGCGTGCTCAAGCTCACGCTGGAACCCGACCGTTACCAATGGCAGTTCATTACGGCAAACGGCGACGTGCTCGACGCAGGTGACCGCACCTGTAACGCGCCCTAATGAGCGCAGGGCAATCCGGTTCGCCCGGCAGCAGGTGCCAACTGATTGATCTGGTGCCTGCCGCTTGGTAGTCGGGTCGCGTCTTTGTGACCGATGCGATGGTGCAAATCTAAACCCCTGCATCACAAAATCTTAAACATTCCGCATTACAAACCACGTAATCTCTCATGTGGGCGTGTAAGGTTGCTCACAGTGTGTTGATCTATACTGCCGTAGAGTGTGGCACTGTATACCCCGCCCGATACACCAAAGGCTTGAATACATGCTCAATCGTGAACTTCAACGGACGCTTTCTGCGCTCTTGCTTAGCATCACCGCCGGAATACTCAGCGGTTTCATTTTCTTTGCGTTGGCAACGCCCGCCCAGCGCACCTTCCTCGGAGATTCCAACATCACGATCTGGATCACGCACCTTGTGATTGCCGTTGCCAGCGGGATGCTCTGCTGGTCAACGATCAGCTACAGGTAGACGGATTTACGAATGTGTGGGCAGTTGGCGATACTGCCATGATCCCAGACCTCGTCACCGGGCAAACCGCCCCGCCGACCGCGCAATACGCCACCCGCGAGGGCAAGGTGGTCGCGCACAATCTGTACGCCGCCATCACATCGGAGCAACTGAAGCCCTTTAAGCATCGCTCGCAGGGATCACTCGCAGTGGTAGGGCACCAAACTGCCGTGGCGGAAATCCAGGGGTTCAAGTTCTCTGGTCTGCTCGCCTTCCTGATGTGGCGTGCGATCTACATTAGCAAGCTGCCCACATTCGAGAAGAAAGTCCGTGTTGCCATAGACTGGATTGTTGACATGTTCTTCCCGCGTGACATCACCTACATTGACCCGACCATCGAGGCGGCTGTTGAGCCTTACGAACCAGGGCAAGCGCCTAACCGCATAAAGGAGGCTGTGTAATGACTGCCGCACAAATGCAGCAACCGTCAGTGGTACAGAACACATTCGGGAACCATCTGCTGTCTGTGCTTGCCGGAGGCATTTCCGGGGTTATCGCCGGACTGCTGTACTTCATCCTGCTAAACAACATGGGCATGTCGCCGCTGCTAAGCCCCAACCCCACCACGCTAGACCTGCCGCTGCACCTGCTGGTGTCTGGCTTGGGCGGTGTTGTGTTCTACCTCACCTTCGGGCAGCTTGTCACCAGCCCTGGCGCGGGCATGGTGTGGGGCGTGAGCTTTGGTTTGCTGCTGTGGCTCATCGGACCCGTAACGCTGTTCCCGATTGTGCGCGGCATGAGCGTGTCGCTGTCGTCCAGTGCAGCAACTGTACTGTTCCCGCTGCTGATTGGTCGAGTGGTGAGCTACGGTGCCGTGCTGGGGGTGCTGTTCCCGATTATCGCTCGCATTGTGCGCTGGGATCTGCCGTCCTTTGGCACGCTTACCAGCCAGGTCGTGCGGGCAACCATCGCCGGGAGCCTGGCAGGGCTGCTGGGTGGGCTGTTCTTCGGGCGCTGGACGGGGCAAATTGATGTTTTCCGCTGCTTGCCGGGCTTGTCGGCTCGCAGTCTGCGGAGACGGGCTACCTGCTGCACCTGCTTATCGCTGTTCTGCTCGGTGCGACTTATGGGCTGTTGTTCCGCAGCGAGTCTCAACATTTGGGTCCGGGCGTGATTCGTGGCGTGGTGTTCGGGTTCGTCCTGTGGATTGTCGGTCCGCTCACGCTGCTGCCGCTGCTCTCCGGGCAGAGCGTGCAGTGGTCACTGGAAGCGGGGCAAGCCGCATACGGTGGGCTGGTGGGGCACATTATCTACGGTGCAATCCTCGCGTTTGCTTACGCCTTTATCACTCGCATCCACGACATTCTCTTCATTGAAAGCGACCCCATTCACCGCGAGCTAGAGGGACCCGGTACCCGCAGCGTTCGTGCCATCATCACGGGGGCGCTGGCGAGCATCACCGGGGGGCTGGCGTTTACGGTCATCCTCGTCGCAACAGACAGCCTGCCAACCATCGGTCGCCTGGGCGGTAGTGAGTCGGCGGTGGTCGGGTTTGTGGTGCACATCATTATCAGCGCCATCATCGGCAGCACCTACGCGCTGTTTTTTGGGCGCGTGGCACGCAGTTACGGCGGTGCCCTGCTGTGGGGCTTGGCGTATGGCACATTCTGGTGGTTCCTCGGTCCGCTCACGCTGATGCCGTACTGGTTAACGGGCGATGTGGCGTGGTCGCTCCAGGCGGCGGCAGCGAGCTACCCCTCATTAATCGGGCACTTGATGTACGGCGCTGCCATGGCGCTGACCTTCCACGCGGTTTCTGTGCGCTACGACCCGGCGCTGCAAAACCCGGAACTGCTCACGTACCGTGCGAAGGACTCTACCGCGCTGTGGATTGCGATCCTGCTGCCTAGCGTGCTCATCCCCCTGATGATTACGATGTAGGTCTGGTGGGGCGCACACCTGCTGCGCCCCTGCACCCCCGCAATGCAATCAATAACCGCATGACGTTTCTCGAAGCACACCAACAGCACTCCCCCGGACGGGGATTAGCGTCGGGCTTTCTACCTTATCCGTCCGAGAAATTACCTATGATAATACGCATTATCATTGACTTATGCGGGTTCTGTGGGTATTTTTGCACAGAACGGCATCACTTGTGGCAGGGCAGGCGGTATATAATACGCAGTAAGCACACGCGCCCACTCGCAATCGGACGGAAGGACACCCGACCGCATGAGCAGCCCCATTCCTATTCCTCGCAGGATTGACGACTACCGTATTGTTCGGCTCATCGGAGAAGGCGGCATGGGGCGCGTGCTGCTGGCAGAAGACCCCGTTACCGAAAAGCACGTCGCACTCAAGCACATCCACCCGAACCTGCTGCGCGTGAGCAACTACCGCCAGCGCTTCGAGCGTGAGATGGAAATCATGACCGACCTGTCTCACCCCAACCTGATGCCCCTGCTGGCACGCGGCATCGTCGGGGAGATTCCCTACTATGTGATGCCCTACATCGACGGCATTTCCATCCGAGATTACCTGCGCCAGTACGGTGCCTTCTCCCCGGAGCAAACGCTGCACATTCTGAACGGGATTTGTGCCGCGCTTACCTACATGCACAGTCACAGCGTGTACCATCGAGACATCAAGCCGCACAATATTCTGCTAGACCGCCAGGGTACGCCCTACCTCACGGACTTTGGCATCGCGGCAGACCTCAACGCCAATACCAAGCTTACGAACACGATCCAGCGGGCGGGGCTGGGTACCGATGGTTACGTCGCGCCAGAGCTGCGCGGCGGTGCCTTTGCAAGCCCGCGCACAGATGTTTACTCGCTGGGCATGACCGCTTACGAGATGATGGCACGCCGCTCGCTGTTCGAGGTGCTGAGCGAGGATGTCTCCAACCCAATGGCACCTATCCCGGAGCCGCTTCAATTTGTGATTAGCCGCGCCATTGAGCAGACACCGCGTGCCCGCTACCAGCAGGTAAGCCAGTTCTTGCTGGACTTTCGCAGCGTAGTGGAGTTCGAACACGATAACCTGACCAACACACCTCTGGAAATTCACCCTAACGCGGTCGAGGCACCGTCCAAAACCAACACCAAGCTCACGCCGCTGCTGGGTACCACCGCCTTCCCAGACCGCCGCCGCGAGAACCACATTGTTGCCATCAGCGTGACCATCGTCGGTGTGGTGCTGGTGTTCACCATCTATCTTGTCGCATCCGGCAGGATAGATCGCCTCGACGTTGGAAACCCATCCCCGCCCGCGCCTGCTACTGCGGTCGCCGCCGTGCAAACGGAGCCTGTCACCGAAGCACCGTCGGAGACGCCGACAGTGACCGTCACCACCCAGCCCCCGCCAGATGTCACCCGTACATTTGAGGCAGCGTTCTTCCAGGCGCTCACCGCCACGGCAACCCGCGAACTCGCCGCCCGCAGCGAGGCGACCCAGCGGGCAAACACAACCGCAACTGCCGCCGCCGCCACGAACGAAGCACGCATCGCCGCCAGCTTCTCTACGCAGGCACCCCGTGCCACCAGCACACCGCCCCCCACCGAGGGGACGCCCACCCGAACCCCACTCCCAAGCCCCACAGAAAACGGCATCCCGTTTGAGGGGCAGGTGTTGTTCCTCCAGCAAGACGCCAGCCTGTACGACCGGGTGAACGGCAGCGCCCAGCTTACGCTAGAGGCAGGCACGCGAGTGCGCATAACCACAGACGGGCTGGGCAAAACCTTCTTTGACTTTGGTGAGCAGCGTTTCTTTGTGGTGAGCGTGGGCGGCACCACAGGCTGGGTAGAGGCAAGCGCACTGGCAGCAAGCGACGCTACAACTGCTGAGGTGCCTATCGTCAGTAACCCGGCGCAAGTTGCCACAGCGGTAACGCTGCCCCAGGGCGACCGCACACCCGCCCGCAGCATTCAACCCACCGTCACCCCGTCAGATAACCTGGGCGTGGGGGTGCTGGCACGCACCAACCGCGAGGTTTACGCGGTCAACTTGCCCGGCAGCAACGTCGGCGTAGACCTGGTGCCCTCCGGCGCATTCGTCTCCATCTTCGACGGACCTCGTGAATCAAACGGTGAAACGTGGTGGCGCGTGCGCACGCCCGACAACAGCGACGGCTGGATTGAGGCATCTGCACTGGAGCCATAAACAGCGCGCTCATTAATTTTTAATGGCATTTGTGCCACATGGCACAAGGCAACGTATACAATACGCTGAGTTGTGGGCAGTGCCCGCAAAACCCGTTTGAAGGATCTGGCTCGATGGCTCCGCCGATTGTCTTAAAACTCTACATCGCAGGCAGCAGCACACGCGCAGAGCGCGCCCTCCGCCACATTGAGCAGATTCAAGCGCAGTGGTCTACAGAGCAAGTGCACATCACCATCGTGGACGTGCTGCAAGACCCCGCCGCCGCCGAGCGCGCCCGCATCATCGCCACCCCCACCCTCGTGAGAGAGCAACCGCAACCGGAGCGGCGCATCATCGGCGACCTGTCTGACGTAGGGACTGTACTGCGCATCTTGAATATTCGATTGGCATCTAATGGTGAGGATGACGCATCGTGACCAACCAAACCGACCCCACATTCTCCGCCATCCCGAAGCTGGAGGTAGGCACCCCCGGCTTCGATGATATTGCCCAGGGTGGCATCCCGCTGGGGCGCACGACCCTTGTGACTGGCTCTACAGGCACCGCAAAGACCGTATTCAGCTGCCAGTTCCTTGCCGCGGGCATCCGCCGCTACAACCAGAAGGGTGTGTTCGTCACGTTTGAGGAAAGCCCGACGGACATTCGCACTAACATGCGCGGCTTTAGGTGGGATATTGCCGGGTGGGAGGAACAGGGCAACTGGGCGTTCGTGGATGTCTCTCAGCAGACAGAGGAAACCATCGTTGCGGGTCCGTTCGACCTGGACGCGCTGCTGGCACGCATCCGCCACGCAATTGAACAGGTCGGTGCGCAGCGCGTCGTGCTAGACTCCATCAGTGCGGTGTTCGCTCGCTTTAACAACAACGCCATCATCCGTACAGAGCTGTACCGCATTGCCAGCGCCCTCAAGCAGATGAACGTGACCACGGTGATGACCGCCGAGCGTGACCAGGAGTACGGTCCGGTTGCCCGCTATAATATAGAGGAGTTCGTCGCAGACAACGTGATTATCCTGCGCAACATCCTGCACGGGGAGCGCCGCCGCCGCACCATGGAAATTCTCAAGTTCCGTGGCGCCATGCACCATAAGGGCGAATACCCGTTTGCCATCATCCCGAACCATGGCATCGAAGTGATCCCGCTGGCGACATTGCAGCTTCGGCAGGCGTCCAACAACCTGCGTGTGACCTCTGGCAACGCCCAGATTGATGAGATGTGCAACGGCGGCTTCTTTCGCGATAGTGTGGTGATGGTGAGCGGTGCCACGGGCGCGGGCAAAACCCTGCTGGCGACCACGTTCATGGCGGGCGGTGCCATCACCGGGGAGCGCAGCCTGATGTTCGCGTTTGAGGAAAGCCCGCAGCAAATTTTCCGCAACGCCGCCGGGTGGGGCATCAACTTTGAGGAGATGGAGCGCACCGGGCAGGTGCGGCTTTACAGCGAATACCCGGAGACTGCCGGGCTAGAAGATCACCTCATCCGCATGAAGGCAATCATGGACGAGTACCAGCCCCAGCGCATTGTGGTCGATAGCATCTCCGCGCTGCGCCGCATCTCATCGCCCACAGGCTTCCGCGAGTTTGTTATCGCGCTTACCTCCTACATCAAGCACCAGGAGATTGCCGGGCTGTTCACTACCACCGCCACCGGGCTAGGCGGCACAGACGTAATTACCGAGGCACACATTTCCACCATTACGGACTCTATCATTCTGCTGCGTTACATTGAGCTTAAAGGCGCGGTGATGCGCGGCATCACCATATTGAAGATGCGCGGCAGCGTACACGACCAGCGCATCCGCGAATTTACCATTGGCTCCAACGGCATACACGTCGGCGAACCGCTGGACAGCATCAGCGGTGTGCTAACTGGCAAGCCAGTGCTGCAAGACCGCGAGTGAGCACACAACAGGAGGACAACCGCGTACAACCATGAGCTTTCTTGCGATCGTCGCCAGCGACATGCTCCAGCAGCGCCTGCAAAACCATGCCGGTGGGCACACCATCACATTCGCCGCGCTGCCCCTGCCCACCGGGGATTTTGCCGCCGTCCTGCTAGAAGCAGCGCAACCAGCAGATGTGCAGTCCCTGAGTGCGCAAACGGACACACCCGTGCTGGCGCTGGTGTCGTCCCCCGCCGCAGGCGCACAGGCAATTGCCGCCGGCGCAGACGACTACCTGTTGGCTGACCAGTTGCACATTTTGCTGGCAAAGCGGCTGTTTGCTTACGCCCAACAACACACCGCGCCCACCACCCAAGACCCGCGCTACATCCTCCAGCGCGTCGGCGATGGCGTGCTCATCGTGGATGACGACGGCATCATCCGCTACTGCAACCCGTCCGCGGGCGAAATGCTGGGCGTGGTGCCGGGCGCACTGCTGGGCAGCAACTTCGGCTATCCTATCGTCAGCGGAGAAACCGCCGAGATTGATGTGTTCCGCCCCAGCAGCGGCACCCCGCATGTGCTGGAACTCCGCGCTGTGGAAATTGAGTGGCAGGGGCAGGTCGCGCACCTCGCCACCCTGCGCGACGTGACCGCCCGCATCCAGGCGGCACAAGAACTCCGCCTGCGCGACCGCGCTATGCGTGCCAGCAGCAGCGCCATTTTCATTCTCGATGTGACGATGACCGAGTGGACGCTCACCTACGCCAACCCCGCCTTCCAGGACATCACAGGCTACCACAGCGGAGATGCCATTGGCGAATCGTACGCGTTCCTGCGTGCCATCCACCAGGATGTGCCCACCGAGCAAGACCTGCTAGACGCCTTTGCCATGACCAACGAGTACACCGCCACCACCGTCAGCCAGCACAGCAGCGGCGGGCGCTACTGGAGCGAACTGCGTTACTCGCCCATCTACGATGAACTGGGCAGGCTAAGCCACGTTGTTGTCGTGCAAAATGATGTCACGCAGACCAAAATATTGGAGCAAGAGCGCCTACAGAAGGAAAAGATTGCCGTGGCGCTGCGCAAAGAGCGCGAACTGAACCAGATCAAAGACCGCTTTTTAACCATGATGGCGCACGAACTCCACACACCGCTGGCGTCCATCATGCTCTCGTACGATATGCTCACGCATTATGGTGCCCGTGCCAGCGAAGCAGACCGCCAGGAGTTCCTCACGAACATCCAGCAGCAGGTCGCCCGGCTCAACCACATGGTCAACGATGTACTGGACATCAGCCGCACGCAGAACAGCAACCTGCACCTAGAGCCGGAAACAATTGATCTGGTGCCGTTTTGCCGCCGCCTGCTCAAGAGCGTGCAAAAAGAGCACAAGAACACGCACAAGTTCAACTTTGAGGTGAACGAACGCACCGTCCGCGCCGCCATAGACCCAGAACTGATGGAGCGGGCGCTGGTGAACCTGCTGAGCAACGCCGTCACCTACTCCCCGCAGGGTGGCACCATTACGCTGGCGCTGCACGCGCAAGACGACACCGCCATGATTGACGTGCGCGACGAGGGCATCGGCATCCCAGAAGCAGACCAACCCCGCCTGTTCGACCCCTTCCACCGGGGCGAGAACGTGGGCAACCTGCCCGGCACCGGGCTGGGGCTAACCATCGCGCAGCAGGTGGTGCGTGCCCACGAGGGCAAGATCAGTGTGCGCAGCCGCGTGGGCGAGGGCACGACCTTCACCATTGAGCTGCCCATTGCGGTCGCGCTGTAGGCAGCTTGCGCCGCCCACCAAACCACCCAAAAGCACAGGATTTGACACAGCGCCCCGGTTTTGCAGTATAGTTAAGGCGGTGCCAGGGCAGCACAGCGCCAAAGACGGCAACCCGGCACCACGCATTTCAGTATTGCATCCCCGCAACGTTTGCAAATTGGCAATTGGAGCTAAAAACAAACCCGATGGACAACGTAACCCAGGTCAAAGATGGGCTGAACGCCCAAAAATACATTGCTAGTGACGAGATTAGCACAGTCGTGTACCTGGCGGAAAAGCTGGGTAAGCCACTGCTGGCAGAAGGTCCCGCTGGTGTGGGTAAAACCGAACTGGCAAAGGCATGGAGCAAAGTGACGGGGCGAGAACTCATCCGCCTGCAATGCTACGAGGGGCTGGACGAGAGCAAAGCACTGTACGAGTGGGAATACGCCAAGCAGATGCTCTATACGCAGTTGCTGCGAGACAAGCTGAGCGACCTGCTGGCGGGTGCTGCCAGCCTAAACGAAGCGGCAGACATGCTGGGCACCCAAGAAGACGCCTTCTTTAGCGAGCGCTTTTTGCTGGCACGCCCGCTACTGCGTGCTGTCACATCCGATGCCCCCGTGGTGCTGCTCATTGACGAGATCGACCGCGCAGACGCCGAGTTCGAGGCGTTCCTGCTGGAAATCCTGAGCGACTTCCAGGTGTCTATCCCGGAAATCGGCACCATCGCAGCGAAGCACCAACCCGCCGTGTTCCTCACTAGTAACAATACCCGCGAGCTCAGTGAAGCGCTCAAGCGGCGTGCGCTGTACCTGTTCGTGGACTACCCAACCTATGATCGGGAGTTGGTCATTGTGCAGATGGCAGTGCCAGAACTGGGCGAGAAGCTAGCGCAGCAGTGCGTGGAGATGGTGCAAAACCTGCGCGGGCTAGACCTGAAGAAGCAGCCCAGCGTGAGCGAGACCATCGACTGGGCAAAGGCGCTGGTGATGCTGAACGCCGACCGGCTTGACCGTGACGTGCTGGAAAATACGCTGACGGTGCTGCTGAAGCACGAGAGCGATGTGAACAAAGCACGCCGCGCAATCGGCGGTGGCAGCGGGCGCGGTGGCAAGCAGCACCCGCTCGATCGCTACGACCAACGCCGTGGCGGTGCCTGGAACTAGCGTTATTTAATGCTTACTGTGCAGCGGCGGTGGTCGGGAACCAACCCGCCACCGCCGTCTGCTGTTCCCCCTACCAGCCACAACCTACTTCGCGTACTCGATGCTGCGCGTCTCCCGGATGACCTGCACTTTGATCTGACCGGGGTACTGCATAGACTCCTCGATCTTCTTGGCGATGTCGCGGCTCAGGCGCATTGCCGCCAGGTCGTCCACCGTGTCCGGGCGCACAATGATGCGAACCTCACGCCCTGCTTGCAGCGCGTAGCTTTGCTGCACGCCATCGAACGTATTGGCGATTTCCTCGAGCATCTTCACACGCTTGATGTACGCTTCCAGGCTCTCGCGGCGGGCACCGGGGCGTGCCCCGCTGATGGCGTCTGCCGCCTCTACGATGTACGCCTCCACACAGTCTTGCTCAACTTCGTGGTGGTGTGCCGCAATGCAATTCACCACGGGTTTAGGCACCCCATAGCGCCGGGCGTAGTCCGCGCCGATGAGCGCGTGTGTGCCCTCCACCTCGTGGTCAATCGCCTTGCCGATGTCGTGCAGCAGCCCGCCCGCCTTGGCGACGTCCACATTAGCGCCCAGTTCTGCCGCCATCATGCCAGCGATGTTCGCGGTTTCGATGGCGTGCCCGTGCATGTTCTGCCCATAGCTCGTGCGGAACTTCAGCCGCCCCAGCAGCTTGAGCAGTTCCGGGTGCAGCCCGTGCACGCCCGCCATGTACGCAGCGTGTTCGCCTTCCTCACGGATGGTGTTCTCAACCTCGACACCTGCGTCCTCTACCAGCTTCTCGATGCGTGCCGGGTGGATGCGCCCATCGCTCACCAGCTTGCTCATGGCGCGGCGGGCAACCTCACGCCGGATGGGATCGAAGCTGCTGATGGTGACTGCCTCCGGGGTGTCGTCTACCACCACATCCACGCCCGTTGCTAGCTCAAACGCACGGATGTTACGCCCATTACGCCCGATGATGCGCCCCTTCATGTCATCTGATGGCAACTGCACCACGCTCACAGAGATTTCGCTGATGTGCTCGCTGGCAAGGCGCTGCACCGCCAGCGCGATCAAGTCGCGGGCACGGGCGTCTGCGGTTTCCTTCGCCTCCGCCTCCACCTGCCGGATGATCCGCGCCATGTCGTTGCGTGCTTCGTGCTCTGCCACCTCCAGCACCTCCAACCGCGCCTCCTCGGTGGTCAGTTGGGCAACACGGGTGAGTTCCGCCGCCCACTCGTTCTCCAGCTTTTGCAGTTCGTTTTCCTTTTTGTCCAGGCGGCTTTGGCGCTTGTTCTGGTTTGCCTCGCGGCTCTCCAACCGCTCGAAGCGCTTGTCCAGTTCGTCGCGGCGGCGCTGCAAGCGCTCGTCCTCGCGGTCTAAGTCGCGGCGGCGGCGCTTAGACGTTTGCTCGACCTCGTCCAGCGTAACCTTTGCTTCGCCTTCCGCGCTCTTGATGATCTCGCGTGCCTGGTCTTCGGCGTCGTTGACGATAACGCGCGCGTTTTCTTCCGCGAGCTTAACCCGCGCCTGCCCCATTTCGTCCTGCCGCTTCACATAGCGGTTCAGCGCCAGCGGGATGCCCACGCCAGCACCGACGGCAATGCCGATGAGTATGCCCAATATCCATTCCATGTTGTGTCACCTGTACCCGGTACAGATGCGCCTCCTTTCGTGTGTTGGTGTGTTTATGGGTGCGCGGCATGTGCTACACGTCCTCATCGCCTGCTGTGGCAAAGAAGCCGGGGTCGGTTTCCGCCAGTTCGTCAATGAGTGTGTTCAACACCGTGTTGACCTCCTCAAAGCCAAAGCCCCGCCGCTGCAAAAAGCCGCCGAGCTTGCGCTTGAAGTCCATGACCGTGCTGCCCCGGTAGCGCGAGAGCTTTCCCTGGGCAGCGCGGTATGCCGCGTCTTGGGCGTCCACCGTTTCCACCACCTGTTGGATGATCGAGTCGGGGACACCTTTCTGGCGCAGTTCCATTTGCAGTGCAATCGGACCGCGTGGTTTAAATGTGTCTCGGTTTTCTACCCAGTACCGGGCAAACGCCAGGTCATCCAGGTAGCCCAGGGCAGCGAGGCGCTCCATCGTCGCGTCGATCACGTCCGCTGGGTAATCCTTTTTCTCCAGGTTCTGCCGCACCTCTGCGGTGCTGCGCGGGCGGTAGCTAAGGAACCGCGCCGCCGCGTCCACTGCCCGCACCACGGCATCGCCGTATTGCAGGCGCGTGATGTCTGCGGGGGAGAGGGTTTGCCCCTTGCGCAGTGTTGCCGCGTCCAGCAGGTTCAGCCCGAACGCAAACGCACCGTCAATGTAGACGTTGACGCGCTCTTTGTTCTTCTGTTGGATTTCCAGCGCCGTGATGGTGCCGCCGTCCTGCATGGCGTGGTGCCCTTGCTACCGTACTCATCTGTACCAGCGGCGGCGGTTTTGTGTGTGGACTGTGTAAAAGCACAAGGCGGGTACCTGTGTATATCTGCGTTGTGCCCCGCCCCCAATCAGGGGGTGTGGAGGCGATAACAGAGACACACGGCGTCCGCCTGTTGTGTGCGATGTGTTATTTTTGCCGGGAACACCAACCAGCACGGGCTATCGAACGCACCGCGCTTGTCGCCTTATACAACTGTGACGGCACATCACGCGCAGCGCGGTGCCGATTGCTCAGTTTGGGTGGTGGGGAGGGATGAAAGTGAATGACATAGAAACCCCACCCGTAAATGATTCGGTTTGCGTTCCAGTGCGCCCCGTTCGTAGCCGGGCGCTGGCTCTGTTCACACAGCAAGCAACCGCTGGTTCTGCTCGTTTGATGTAGAAATGCAGACAACGTGTTGCAATTGTTTAACATTTCCACAATGTCTATTATGCACAGTTTGAAAAATTCCACAACTTGTGATGCTGCCCACCTACCGTGTTAGAATGCCCGGCACACAACGGGGCGCAACCAACGCAACAGGGGACACGCATGTTTGCTGGCAGGAACCGAATACTGGTCACAGGTGGGGGCACATTTATCGGCAATCACATCGCGGCGGCGCTGCTAGCGGAGGACGCGGATGTGCGGCTGATGGTGCGCCCCGGCGCAGAGGGGTTGCTCGGTGGGCTGCACGATGACGTGGAGTGGATGTATGGCAATGTGTGGAACCCTGCCAGCCTCAAAGGGCGTGCTCGCGGCGTGCGTATGGTCATCCACACCATTGGCAGCCCCCGCGCCTACCCCGCCCAGGGGCTAACCTACCAATACCTGAACTTCCTCAGCTTGCAAAACGTGGCGAACATGTGCGTCACTGATGGTGCCCAGCACATTTTGCTCATCAGCGCGGCGCGGGCACCCTGGCTGCCCCGCCAGTACATCCAGGCGAAGCGCACCGCAGAAAACTATATGGCGCGGGTGGGGCTGCGCAGCACCATTGTGCGCTCGCCGATTGTCTACCAGCGCGGCAAACCCCGCCCGCTGCTCTATCGGCTGATATCTTTCACCACAGCGATCACACCGTTTGGCGGGCGCAGCGCCCCCATGCCCGTGGATGTGTTTGCACGCGGTGTGGCGCGGCTTGCCGTCGCCGGGCAGCACGACCGCGTCATCTACTACGCGGGGGACTTGTGGCGGCTGAACAGCCGCGAGGAACGGCGCGGGCGCCCCTCCGCAGAAACGGTGCCAACCACACCCCTCAATCCAAACGCCCACGCCCCCATCCCAGAGCCACCCCTGAGCGAGGAGGACACCCGCCCCAACCGCCCGGCGCGGTCGTAGGGACAATCGTGGGTGCCCACCGCGTGAACAACCGTGCATCTTGCGGTATCATAGGGCAACATGCAGCAATTTGGAGCCACACACCATGCCCACCACCACATTCGACGTGGAAGTTGTTACCGAACACACCCCGCAGGAATTTGTAGAGCGCTTGTTCGAGCGTGTAAAGATTAAAACCGACATCGAGGTTGTAGACGACGCGGCGAACATCACCACCAAGAACTTCGAAATTACCGCCTTCGATCACGCGCAGGATGCGCTGTCACGCGAGCTGGGCATTGAACCGAATGTGTTTATCGAGTTCCGCCCCAAGCCCACACTGCAAACCGACCTGCTGGCAATCAAATATCTGCTGGAGGCGATGAACGAGTGGCTGCACGCCATCGACAATGACTTTTGCATGGTGCACAACGGCGAAAGCGTAATGATGTACCGCAAGGACTGCCAGCTTTACATCAACGTTGCCAGCAATGGTTGGACGGCAAACCGCCTGACGCTGATTACCCACCCGTTCCAGACGGTGGAAATGCCCCCGCTGACGAAAGCGGCGGACGGCGATTAGCTTAGCCGTCTGTGTGGTGGGGCGTGGTGTGATGCGCTGCGTCGGGTAGCTTTGTGTGGTGGGGCGTGGAGTGATGTGCTGCGTCGGGGGTTCCCGTGTGGGCGGCGGGGGCAACCCCCTGCCGGAACAGTTGAATGATGTGCTCGATGATCTCTGCCGATGGCACGCTGTAGTCCCGCATCACTTCAGGACCGCGCAGGATGGACAAATTCGCAAACATCGCGCTCACGATGACCACATCGGGTAAGTCCTGCCGGATGTTGCCCTCTGCCTTTGCCTGTGCGATGAACGCCCGCATGTGCTGCCCTACCTTCGCCTTGAGGGTTTGCATCTCGTCGTTGGCGTGCATCAGGTGTTGCAGCGTCAGCGTTACGTCCTGGATGATCGCCACAGAGAAGCCGTCCGGGTCTGCGTGTGCCTCCAGCATATAGCGCATCACCTGCTCTAGCTTGTGCATGGCGCTGGTGCCTTCCAGCCCGGCGATGTGTGCTTCCATCTCCTGCATGGATTGCAGCATGGTTCGCGCCACCATGTCGTCCTTGCCCTTGAAGTGCTGGTAGAGCGTAGGCTTAGAGATGCCCACTTCCTCGGCGAGGTCGTCCATGTTCAGGTTGTTGTAGCCGCTGTCACGGATCATCCGGGCGGCGGTGCGCAGGATTTCCTGTTCGCGGCGGCGGCGGGCGCGTTCTTTGTAGGAGAGCTTTGGCATGGTGTGGGCAGCAGGACTCTAACGATTCGGCAGAAAATTTAACGGTACTGTACAAAAGTATACTGCATGTGTGCCCTGTGCCCGCCATGCCAGCGCAGAATACTTAGCGTTTTCTTCGCTGGCGTGCTGCCCTGTTCGCGCCGCTACTGCCCACGCCGCTCGGAGCGGCGCTCTGCATCGTCGGTGTCAATCACCTCTACTATCTCGCCGTCTGCCAATTGGATGTACTCTCGTTTGCGCTTTTCGTCGCCTGCATGGCGCTCCTCCCGGTCACCCTCGGCAGGGGGGGGAGACTGTGGGTTTTGTGCGTTGTGGCTGAGCAAAAGGTATGCTGCCATGAGCATGCCGCCGAACGGGAAAACCAAGATGTACGCGGCAAGGGTCATCAGCAGTGCCCGCGCGCCCATATCTCCCACTGCCAGCGGCGGGAAGATAACCGCCAGCACCCACCGCAGCCACATGGGTGTGTTGTTCTGGGGTGGGTTAGCCATGCCCGTGCCCACCCTTGCCCCGGAACGCGGGGGATTCTGCCATGTCCGACCGCCAGAAGTTCGGGTGCGATGGGTTGGTGAAGCGCGTCAGGTCTACCTGCTTGTTCCAGTTGGATTTATCGGGCAGTTGGGTGGTTTCGTCGAACTGTGCCCGGTCGAGCTTGGCGTGCATAAGGTCTGCCTCACTGAGCAGCGCGCCGCGTAGGTTTGCCGCCACCAGGTCGGCATGGCGCAGGTTCGCGCCCGTTAGCACCGCCCGGCTAAAGTCCACGCCAGACATATCCGCCCCTTCCATGTTGGCAAAAAACAGATGCGCCCCGTTTAATTTGCTGAAGTCCATGCGGGCGTGCCTCAGGTTCACACGCCCCATCCGCACGCCTTGCAGGTTTGCTTCTTCCAGGTTCTTGGCGTGCAGGCTGCCGTCCTTCAGGGCACCCAGCACGCGCAGTTCTTCCACTGCCTGTAGTGCCAGCCCGTTCTCCTTGCTGCCCATCTGCCGGATGAGCCGCTGCTTTTCCTCCTCGCGCTGGCGGCGCTGGTTGAGTGTGTCGATGATGAGCACGGTAATGGCAACACTGCCGAACTCCGCGCTGATGTTGGCGTAGTAGTCCGTCCAGAACGCGAGCCAGGTGAACTCCTCGCGTGTTTGGCGGTAGCCGATGATGCCGACGATGACCGAGATGATGAGCAGTACCAGCCCAACGTTAAACACGGTGAACACGGTGGTGAAGATGCGCCCCACCCGTGCCCGGATGCGGTCGAACTGGGTTTCGGACGTTTTTTGTGTGGTGATGGTCATGGGTTGTGGTTTCCCCGCAAGTGCGACTGGATGAACACGCGAACAGGAGTCGAACTTAATGCTAGTCGCTCGCAGGGAAATTGTCAAAGGTCACAGTGGGTCACAGTAGGGCAATCACGTAGATTATGTGAAAGGCGCTGCGCTACCCCAGCCCCACAAACGGGATAATCAGCGCTGCTGCCTCTGCTGCTGCCCTGGGCGTCCAGTGCACACCGTCAAATGTGTAGGCGTAGTCGCCTTCCACCTGCGCTTTGTACCAGTCCTGCCAGCCTGCACGCTCCCGGTCGCCAATCTGCTGGATAAAGCGAATGGAGATCGGGCGGCGTTCCGGTACCTCGTCTGGCACAAAGTGCGCAAACAGATCCAGCACTGGCACGTTGTGGGCGGCGGCTACCTCGCGGGCGTTCGCGTTGAACTGCTGCATCGTTGCGACCACGGTTGGGTTCGCCTCGGTTGGCTCCAGCGCCACATACGGCTGAATGCGGTTCGCCAGCAGTTCGCCCAGGATGTGCCGATACTCCCGCCGGAACTCGTCCGGTTCCACATAGCCGTTGGGCAGCGCCATTGCCTTGCGGTAGTAGGGGCGGCTGTCCGGCTGGCTGTAGCTAACCGCATCGTTGCCGCCCACCATGATGAACACGGCGTCCGGTTCGTGGGGCAGCACGTCGCTTTCCAGGCGGCGGGAGAGGTTGACAACGGTGTTGCCCCCCACGCCCGCATTGATGATCTCGTGGCGCTCACCCACCTTAGAGCGAATTTCGCCCACGTAGTCGCCGCCGTAGCCACCCCAGGTCAGGCTGTCCCCAAAGAAGACAATTTTCATCGGTTAGTCGTCGTCGCTGCCTGCGTCGCTGTCGTCGTCCCCGCTGGACGCCTTGCCGATGGGCTTGGGTGCGCCGCCGTTGTCCGGGGTGCGCCCGTCCAGCGTGGGCAGACCGAAGTGCTCACGGATTTTGTTCTCCAGGTCGTCGGAGACTTCCGGGTTTTCCACCAGATACTGCTTGGTGTTCTCGCGCCCCTGCCCCAGCAGGTTATCGTTGTAGCGGTAGAACGCGCCGCGCTTTTCAATCACGCCGATGTCCGTGCCCAGGTCAACGATCTCGCCCGGCTTGCTGATACCGTTCTCGTAGAACATGATGTCGAACTCCGCCTCGCGGAAGGGCGGTGCGACCTTGTTCTTCTTGATCTTCACGCGCGTGCGGTTGCCAACGACCTCGCCGCCCTGCTTGATGGACTGGATACGGCGGATGTCGATGCGAACGCTGGAGTAGAACTTCAGCGCCCGCCCACCGCTCGTCGTCTCCGGGGAGTTGTGCACGACCACACCGTCTACTACGTAGCAGTGGTTGCCCTCCACTTCGATGTCAAAACGCTGCATTGAACGCGTCTGAGGCTTTGTGTATATGTCGAGTATTTCCATAGGAACTGGCATATGACGCTTGCATGGGTCAATGTTGAGTTCAACGAACTTGCCCCTTTCCGCCGGAATCAACTTGTACTGCATCATGGGTGGAATGTAGCGTGAAATCATTTCATGGAGTTTTTGTGTTGCCTCAATGCCAAAGTTTATCCGTCCACGTGCGCCATGCGTTGCATGTATTCCGCGTTCGTTGAACCATTCAACGAGCATTTCACGCTTTTCATCAGTTAAACCTGCACAGCAGATACTGCACCGATTTTGACGACCTCGGTCAAAAGTTCCATCATCCATGTACCAAATTGCAATTGCAAGAGGTGATAGGCGATCAATCAATTCTGGACTTGGGTCTTTTTTGCCGTTCACGTATCCGATGTTGTATATCTCGGCAAGTTCATACATTGGAATGGTCTCAAAGTTATGTCCCCCCTTCGAATTGATGCATTGATATTTCACCAAGTCACCGAAAAGCGACTGTTTCCAGAGCGCATATTCTGTTTGTTGCGCCCCATGCCCGATGCGTAACTGTACATTGAAATCACTTGCATGGCGCATACTACTGTCACCCAGGATGGAACCGTAGACTATCTGCTCGTGTGCAGGGTCAAGGTAGTATTTGACCGATGTGATTAACTTGTCGCCGACTTGGAATGTTTCTGCCGGATGGTAACCGTCTTCTCCCAAGAGCAGATGGTTCGGTGTGCAACCAAACTCACGTCTGCCGCGCCCCTCGTTTGAGTTCACCTTAAACTGGAGGAAGTATTCTGCATTGCCGTTCTTGAACCAGTTCACAATACGACGTGGTTCAAAACTGCCGTGCTCGCGGTTGTATGATAGTACCTCGACATCTATTTTCTGGTTGACGATCTTGCCGATTTTCTCTGTGGTGCCGTCAGCGAGCACAACGCGAGTACTGTAATTGAAGCACCCGAACATCACGCCCACCTTCTCGCGGAGCTGATTCGTAAATATCACACACACGTTGGACTGCTTAATGGCACCGGAGAGCTTACGCAGTGCCTGGCTCATCAGGCGTGCCTGCAAACCGACGTGGCTGTCGCCCATCTCGCCCTCGATTTCCGCGCGCGGCACGAGTGCTGCCACACTATCGACCACCACCACGTCCAGCGCACCACTGCGCACCAGCGCCTCGGTGATTTCCAGTGCCTGTTCGCCCGTATCCGGCTGGGAAACGTAAAGCTGCTCAATGTTCACGCCGATGCGTGCCGCATACGTCGGGTCGAGCGCGTGCTCCATGTCCACAAATGCGCACAGCCCGCCGCGCTTTTGCGCCTCACGGATCACATGCAAGCAAAACGTCGTCTTACCGGACGATTCCGGTCCGTAGATTTCCATGATGCGCCCACGCGGCACGCCGCCCACGCCCAGTGCAATGTCCGTCGTCAGCGAGCCAGTGGGGATGGTGGCGACGTTCATGTGGTTGGCGTCGCCAAGGCGCACAATCGTGCCGTCGCCATAGCGTTTGGTCAGGTCGCCCAGGGTCGCTTCCAGCGCCTTCATGCGCCCATCGTCAAATAAACCGTTCTCGTTTTTCTCTTCTTCTGCTGCCTTCTTGGTGGATTTCCGCCGTGCCATAGTTGGTGTGTGCCCTTCGCTTGTGATGGTCATGGTTGAGCGTGCCAGTGGCAGCGCCACCAGCTTTGGTTCCTTTATTATAGGGGTTCTCTTGGGTTTATGTGATGGGTTCACAGACAAGTGTTGAACCGCACGCCAGATTATAGGACGAATGTTCTAGCGTGGCAATGGCGGAATGCCCACCCAAAACACGCCGCTGGCGGGGTGCCAACGGCGCGGTGTGCTGCGGGAATGACGTGTGGGAGAGGAAAGTGATGCTGCTTACTGTGCGCGGCGGTTGCCGGGGCGCTCGAACGTGTCTACACCGTAGACGAAGGTGATGTCGTTCTCGGTGATGGTGACGTCCTGGGCGTAGCCGGGCACCTGCCCCTTAAAGTAGTTGCGCCATGCCGCGTCGATGTTGGCGTTAACCTGCGCGATCAACTCGTCGGACGCGGTTTGCCCTTCTTCTGTTACCACGCTCACAACGTCCCAGTACACGCGCCCATCGACCACGCTGGGCACTGAGGTGCGGTTCACCGTGATCGTCTCGCCGTTGCGCAGTGCAAACGTGCTGGTGATGACCACCTGTCCCGGTTGCAGGTCTACGGACATGTCTGTGACGCGGGCGCGGCGTGGGTTGTTCACCCGGAAGGTGTCGTTAATCTGCTGCTCGGTGAACGTCTTGGCGTAATCAGGAGCGTCAGTTTCCTGGGCGAATGCCGGCACTGCGAACAGCGCAGCGGCAACGGTAAGAACAAAAACAAGCGTGATGGTGCGTACAGTCTTCGTAGCTTTCATAGTGGGTGTACCTCCTGGTAATTGGTTGATGCTTTTACTTTAGGCAGGAAGTGTCACCAGATTATCATCGTTTTGTAATAAGGTGTAACGGCTTTGTAAAATGCACGCGGGTAGCCACGCGCTACGGCAGCGTGAATGTGCCCAGGGACAGCAATGTACCTGCCAGGGCGCTGTCCGGGCGTAAGTCTTGCCCTGTTAGGCGCTCGCCCGTCTGCCATTCATAGACCGCCGTGCGCAGGGTGTAGTCCCCCGGCGCTAGTGCGCTCACATCCAATATCGCCTGTGCCGGGAAGTAGGGACCGTCCGCCGCGTCCAGTGGCACGTCCTGTTGGGTGCGCAGTTGCCCGGCGTCATCGAACACGTAGACGCCGATGGAATACGTGTGCAGCGGGATACCCGGTGCTAGCTGCCAGTTCGTGTTGACCGTCAACGTCTCGGCGTCGGGGATTTGCTCCCACCCCACCAGTGTGAAGTCATCGCCAAAGCGCAGCAGTGTGTCGCCTTCCGGGCAAAAGACCTGGCTTTTGGCGTACAGCGATGTCTCGAATAGCTCGTCTGCCCAGTAGATGTCACATTGGACGTACTGCCGCCGCTCGAACAACTGCAAGAGCGTGGGCAGGTTCTGCGGATAGCCAAACGCTCTGCTCCAGGTGAGCCACACACGGTTGTGGTCGGCAACTGCGTTACTCATGTCCGCCTCGCCCAGGTACGGGAAGATAAAGTGACGGTTGGGCAGTTCGTGTGTGTAGTGCCCCAGCAGTTGCTCAAACACCCCCACGTACAGGTAGGCGTCGCCGGGGTCGCCATCGCTGTAGACGACCGCTGTTGCCTCGCGCCACGCCGGGGTGCGCCCATCGTCCCCGCCATCGAACACCATCAAGCTGCCGTCAATGTTCACGGCAACGCCAAAAACTGCCCACACCACCAAAATCATGCGCCCAAGCACCGCGTTCAAGGCATATATCTTCCAGATGGCGACGCCAACCAGCAGCGACAGCGGCACCCACAGGGGCATTAGGTAGCGCACCCGGCGCGGCACCATCACCCCCGCCAGCTCGTTCATGAGGATGATACCCAGCAGCACCATCACACCCAAGAACGCTACCAGCCCGATGCGATGGCGTATGTCATTGCGGATGACTAGGAAGAACGCTGTCGCCGCCCCCGCGAGGAATCCGACCGTCACGACGGGGATGCCGTTGCCAAAGAACGTTAGCATCCGCAGCACCACACCGCCCGGCGACAGCGCCCGACGGCGCAAGTCCGGGTTGCTGGTCACGTTATAGGACAGTCCCTCCAGCAGGAACGCTACCTGCGGCAGGAACGCCAGCCCCACCAGCGCGAACAACCCCACTGCCCGCCACCAGCGCCCATCCTTGCGCACGAACAGCAGGTGATACGCGCCCAGCGCGACAAGCACAGGCACCGCGAAGTAGTGCAGGTAAACCAGCCCCAGCCCGCCAACAACCAGCCCGACGTGCGCCACCCAGCCGGGTTTGGAGGGGGCAAGTGCCACGCGCCAGTAGCACCACAGCGTGAGCGCAATGGCAAGCGACAGCAGGGTAAATGTGCGGAACTTGTGCATATACGTGATGTAAAACGTGGAGGTCGCCATACTGAGCACCGCCACGAACCCCACCAGCGGCGTGAATAGGTCGCTGCCGAGGCGGTACACCAGCGCGAGCGTTAGCAGCCCGGCGAGGGTGGGCAGCACCCGCAGCGCGAACTCGCTCCACCCTACAAAGTCCCCCCACAGGCGTGCAATCAGTGGAAAGCCCAGTGCTTGGTCAGGGGAGTGTTCGTTCGTCTTCGCAATGACACCCAGGGGGTAAGTGAGCTCGCCGTAGTGCGCCCCCCCGGAGACGATAATCGAGTTGAGTTCATCTTCGGAGAACGCATCGAAGTTCAACTGGGGGACGGCAAGCGCCCCGGCAAGCAGCAGCACGAGCGTTGCCTGCCACAGCTGCGCACGCTGTTGCGCGGTAAACCGAAAGACAAACCAGGGTGGGCAGTGCAGCGCGGCAGTTAGGTAATAGGGCATAGGTGTGCCAACTCAGTTGGATTGCCAGATTGTGTTGGATTGCCGTTTCTGTTATTCATCCAACTTACCTTCAGTTAATCGAACTTTTCCACGGTTTGGCAGTGAGGCATGTCACGATACGGTTCCGTTTGTTATTTAATTTGCAATCTTGACCATCCATTTAAATTGACATTTGTCATACTACCACATGACTCCAGTCATACGAGATACCGCCGGGGACAACGACCGACCTTTGCACCTAAACCGTAATCAAACGATAATGGGAGCATTCCTGTTCAAGCCGATGAAGGACAACCATGGGCAACATTGCACTCGTTACCGGGGGGAACCGTGGCTTAGGCTACGAGACCTGCCGCCAGCTTGCCGCGCAGGGGATGAAAGTCATCCTGGCAAGCCGCCGCCCAGATGCGGGCGAGAACGCTGCACAGGTGCTGCGCAACGACGGGCTGGACGTGACCGCACGTGTGCTGGATGTGACCAACCCGCAAAGTGTGACCGCCCTGCAAGGTTGGGTGCGGGCTGAGTTTGGGCGGCTGGATGTGCTGGTGAACAACGCGGGCATCTACCCGGACGAGGGCGTGAGCGTGTTGGATGTGTCTTTGGCGACGCTGCAAAGCGCCTTAGAGGTTAACACGCAGGGTCCGTTTTTACTGTGCAAGGCGTTTGTGCCGATGATGCGCGACAACGACTACGGGCGTGTGGTAAATGTCTCGTCCGGGTACGGCAGCATCACACAGATGGGCGGCTACACTGCCGCCTACAAGATGAGCAAGGTCGCGCTGAATGCGCTCACCCGCATTGTAGCGAGCGAAGTGCGCCGCTACAACATCAAGGTAAACGCGGCAGACCCCGGCTGGGTATCGACAGACATGGGCGGGCGTGCCGCGCCGCGCAGCGTCCAGCAGGGTGCAGACACCATCGTGTGGCTGGCAACCCTGCCCGATAACGGTCCGACGAACGGCTTTTTCTACGATCGGCAGCCCCGCATGTGGTAACGCCAGCGGCTACGGCAGGTGTTCTGCTGCCTCGGTCTGCGCGGGTAGCGCATGGTTGCTGCCCTCTGGCGATGGCACACGGAACACACCCAGCCGCATTTCCACATATTGAAAAATCATGTCGGCAACGTTCATGTCCGGGTATGCTTTCTCTATGCCCTTAAAGCCGGGCGACGAGTTTACCTCACATACCTTAAAGTGATCCGCGTCGAACAACAAATCCACCCCGGCGATGTCTAGCCCCACCTCGCGTACGGTTTCAATCGCCAGCATTTCGATTTCCGGCGTCAGCGCAAACGGTTGTGCGTCCCCACCGCGCGATATGTTCGCTTTGAAGTTGCCGTCGGTGCTCACGCGCTGCATACACGCCACCGCCCGCCCACCGATCATGAACACGCGCAGGTCACGCCCGTGGCTGCTGGCGATGAACTCCTGGATGATAATGTTGGCGCTGCTCTTGGTGGATTCAATCAGCGTCATCAGGTCTTCGAAGTTCTCTGGTGTGTCGCTGAGGTAAACGCCGCTGCCCTTGCTGCCGCTGATGAGCTTCACGACGACCGGGAAGCCAAGCTGCTTCTTCACCAGTTCTACGTCAATCGGGAACTTAACGAGCATGGTTTTGGGCACGGGCAGGTTGCTGGCAGCGAGAATCTGCTGGGTGTACAGTTTGTCTTTGACGGTTTCAATCGCGGTAGACTGGTTCAGCACCAGCACACCCAGCCGCTCCAGGTGGCGGATGATCGCCAATGAGAAGTACGGTGTTATTGCGCCCTGTCGTGGGATCAAGAAGTCTGGCAGCGGCGTCACCTCGCCGTTGAGCCGAATGCTCTTGCGGTCGTCACGGGTGACGATCAGTTCAAGCTGTTCCGGGCGTAAAATATCCAGTTCGATACCGCGGGCAGCGGCAGCTTCCAGGAAGCGGTGCATCTCGTAGCTCTCGGGCTTTAGCTCCTCACGAGACTCCCGGTAAAGAATCCAACCCTTCATATGATGTTGTGCCTTTCCTTACTCCGGGCAGATTTTGGATGTACAGCGGTAAAACGGAATACGAAATTCCCCCACAGCGAGGAGGGAGTGCCGTGGGGACATAATCGCGATAGTTCTATTATACGCCGTAGCAACCGTGAGAAGCATTAAGAATGCGCAAACAAACTCAGGGGCTATACGGGTGCGTCCGGCGGGATGGGGGTTAGCCCCGGCTCTACGCGCTCACACAGGCGGCGCAGCAGCTCGTCGTCCCAGTTCATGTACTGCCCGCTCCAGTCCGGTGGGGCGTGCAGCGCCAGCACCGCTGTTGCAAACCCCGGCTGGCTCGCGTCCAGCAGTTTGCCCGCGTCGTACATATTCTGGAACCGCTCGAACAGCACATCGGGCATCACATCCTTACCCTCCTCGCGGATCTTCTGCTGCATTGCCGTGTTCACCACGCCGGGGCGCAGCGCAATCGGGATGATGTGGGGTTCCTCTGCGGAGAGTGTGTGTGTGAAGTGGTTGAGTGCCGCCTTGGTCACGCCATAGGCACCCCAGGTCGGGTAGCCCTTGGTGGAGGCACCGCTGCTAATGCTCACCACGCGCCCATAGTCCTCCGCGTCTCGCAGGTGGGGGAGTGCGTGCTGCACCAGCATATACGCCGAGAAAAAGTTGATCTCGAACGTCTCGCGCCAGGCGTCCACGGTTGTGTCCGCAATGGTGGCGATGGGGTCTAGCCTGCCCGCATTGTTGATGACCGCATCCAGCCGCCCGTAGGTGTCCATTGCCGCTTGAACCAGCAGTGGTGCGGTTTGCGGGTTGGTGATGTCGCCGGGTACTACGGTTGCCTGCCCGCCCGCCGCCACGACTTGTGCCGCCGTCTCATTCAATTCCTCCGCACGGCGTGCCGTAATCACCACGTTTGCGCCTAGCCGCCCAAGCTGCTGCGCAATGGCAGCGCCCAAACCACTCGACGCACCGGTAACGATAACCGCCTGTGAAGTCATGTTGTGTTCTCCGTTAGTTTTAATAACCACATTCTGCCGCCTATTTTTGGCGAAAGGTTGCAATTTTGCACCTGCATACACCAGAATATGTGGTACCACTATAGCATACCGTACCACAGCTTACGGCGTGCGTGACGGTAAAACACAGGAGTGAGACGATTATGGGACTGCTCTCCGGGCGGCTGGGACTGACCCGTTACCAAGCAGATGAATACTACGCGCAGGCACTAGACGCCTACGAAAAGGGCAACCTGGAGGGTGCGCTGGAAAACATCGGGTATGCGCTGGCGCTGCTGCCGCAAAACTCGGAGTATCTTGCGGCGCGGGGCTTGTTCCACCTGGAGCAAGGCGACGAAGACGCTGCCCGCGAGAGCTTCGAGGGCGCGTTAGCCATCCATGATGGGGAAGCGCTGGCAAACTACGGCATGGGGGCACTGGCATACCGTGACAGCGCGTGGGACGACGCGGTGGTGTTCTTTAACAAGGCGCGTGCCATCAACCCCACACAGGTGGAAATTCCGTACTATCTGGCGCTCATCTACCACCGCCAGCAGGACAACCGCACCGCGCAAACCTACATGGAACAGGCACTGCAACTAATGGAAGACGCGGGCGACAAGCGCCGCACCGATGCCCGGCGTTGGGTGCGGGAGTTCGAGAAGCTGGTGAAGCAGCAGGAGAAGATTGAGGACGAAATACCCGTGCAAAGTGCGCTGCCCCTGGAAGGCAATAAGACCCAAATCAGCGTGAGCCGCGCAGAGCTAGAGGCGGCACGGACAGGCGGTGTGCTCTCCGCTGGCGATGATGAGGCGGATCAAGATGAAGACGACGAATTGGACGACGAGGGCGCAGCGGACGACGAGAACGAAGATGAGATTGAAGGATAGCTTGCTGATCTCAGCCATCGCATAAGTACCGCCTCAAATGACGGGCACGTTTGTATCCGTAATCCAGATCAATACGCCCCCTGGCGCAGCAGCACACGCGGCACCGTCCGCAGCAGAATCTCAATATCCAGCCAGATGGACCAGTTCTCAATATAGTAGATGTCCAGCAGCACCATCTCGTCGAACGGCACATCACTGCGCCCGCTCACCTGCCACAGCCCTGTAATGCCCGGCACCGTGTTCAGGCGCTGCTTGTGCCACTCATCGTAGAGCGTCACCTCGTCCGGGATGGGCGGGCGCGGACCAACGAGGCTCATTTGCCCGGCGATGACGTTAATCAGGTTCGGTAGCTCGTCCAGGCTGGTGCGGCGGATGAACTGCCCCACCCGCGTAATGCGCGGGTCATCCACGATTTTGGGGTGGCGTGGGTCTTGATCTTGCTGGCGCACGAGCTGGTGACGGTACTTGTCCGCATTGGGGATCATGCTGCGGAACTTGAACATGTGGAAGCGCTTGCCGTTTTCGCCCACGCGCACCTGCTTGTAAAGGATGGGCGCGGTCTTGTCCTCTAGCTTGATTGCCAGCGCCACCAGCCCGAACACGGGTACCCACACGGGCGCTAGCGCCGCCACCAGCAGCAAGTCCAGCACGCGCTTGAGCACGCGGTTTGCCGGGTGCATAGATGGTTCCAGTTGCAGCCCCAGCAGCGGAATGCCGTCCAGGTTCTCTACGTTGACCTGCCGCAAGTTCAACTGGAACACATCCGGCACGACCCGCGCCGCAATCCCTAATCGGCGGCACACCTCCACGATCTGCATAATGCGGTTGTGCTCCGTCCACGGCAGCGTGACCACCACCAAATCCACTGACTCCGCACGGATGAGGTCTGCCATGTTGTCTACATCACCCAGCCCGCGCAGCCGACCCAGGTCAACACCGCCCACAGTTGGGTCGTCGTCCACATAGCCCACCGGGTGGTAGCCCAGGTCACGCCGGGCGAGCATCACGCGCAGCACCGCCTGCCCTACTTCGCCCGCGCCCACCAGCAGCACCCGCTGCACACCGATGCCGCGCCGTGTGCGCAGGTACGCATACAGCGCGCGCCGCCCCAAGCGCACACCCGCCAGCAGCATAATGCTAATCACCGCCAGGTAGACCAACATCAACCGGCTAAAGCCGGACGCCTGCACCATGAAGCTGATCGCCATAATCAGCACAATGGCGTTGGTCACGCCGTTGGCGATAATCGCTGCCTCCTCGAAGAAGCTGCGCCCGCGCACCCGCCGATACAGCCCGCCCGTGGCGTAGTTCAGCAGCAGCCAGCCCACAAACGCCAGCACGTACAGCGTGTAATTTGAAAACGGAACGTTGTTGATTTCCAGCACGGGGCGGATGAGTTGCAGGTCGTAGCGCACGGTGTACGCCAGCACAAACGCCAGGAACGCGGCGAACACATCCACCAGCGGCAGCAGCCACAGCGGTTCCACAAAGTGACGCCTTGCAAAAGATGCGGCAGGGTAAGGTTGTGCCTTTGCCGTATTGATGCCTGCTTCGTCCTGAATCATGACCATATGCGTTCTAGTTCCCCAGGGCGTGCTGGTAGCTGTGCACGGTTTGCTGCGCGGTGTTCGCCCAGGTATAGCGGGCAGCACCCTCCATCCCAGACGCGCCCGCCCGCTCACGCCAGTCCCCATCGTCTAGCGCGGTGAGCAGTGCCGCGTGCCAGGCGTCCCCATCGTGGGGGGGCACCCGCAGCGCGTCGGTGCCCGCTACCACCTCCGGCAAAGACGACACATCGGACACAATAACGGGCGTGCCGCACGCCATCGCCTCCAGCGGCGGGATGCCAAATCCCTCGTATAGGGAGGGGTACAAAAACACCGACGCGCTATTGTACCAAAGGGGCAGGTCTGCCATAGGGATAAAACCGGGTGCCTGCACGTCGCGCTCAAGCCCCTGCTGCGCAATCGTCTCGAACACGTCTGCGTAGTCCCAGCCCTTGCCGCCCGCCAGCATCAGCGCCGGGCGCGACTCGCGCGGCAGCCGTGCATACGCCCGCAGCAGTGTGGGCAAATTTTTGCGCGGTTCCAGGGTGCCCAGGAAAAGCCAGAAGTCGTCGGGTAAGTTCCGTGCTGCGCGAAACGCCGCCACCTGTTCCGGCGGCAGCGGGCGGAAGCGCTCGAAGTCGGTGCCCGGCGGCGCGACATCCACCTTGCCCGCATCAATGCCGAACACGTCGATCACATCGCGGGCGGTGCTGTGACTGATGGCGATGACACGGGCGGCGCGGCGGGCGGTGTGTGCCGTGAACGCCCGCAAGTACGTGCGCCGGGCACGCGAGAGCACCTGTGGGTAGTGCACAAAGCTCAGGTCGTAGATGGTGACGACAAACGGCGGCACGACGGGCAGCGCAGGCGCGACAAACGCCAGCGCGTGGTACAGGTCGTAGCCGCGCAGTTGGGCGGGCTGCAATACCTGCTCCCACAATATTCGGCGGGGCGGCGCGGTGGTGTTCAGGTGCGCGCGGCGGGGATGAATGCCCGGTGGCACGCCGTTGTGCTGCGCCCCCAAGAACGCCGTCAGGTGCCAGCCTGTGGGCGCGGCGGCGGGCAGGTGTGCCAGCGTGTGATAAATGTAGCCGTGGATCCCGGCGGCGCGGTAGCCACCCCCGGCGGCGAGCAGGTGGGCGTTAAGGGCAATGTGTGTCATCGGGCGCGGATTATAGCAGAGATGCGCGGGGCGGGGTGGGGCAATCCGTAGAGGGGACGGCGCAAAAGCAGGTTATCGATTGTTCGTGGCACACCACGTCAGGTGGTGCTCGTTGGGACGTTGCATGCAACGTCCCAACACGGTTGTTCCGCTAATGACCTGCTGTGGGCGGCAGGCGGATTGTGCTGCAATCCCCCGAAGGGATAACTGGGTGCTGCAACCCAGTGCCAGATGTGGCAATTGCGCCACGTCAGAAGGTTTCAATCCCCCGAAGGGATAACTGGGTGCTGCAACCGGATACCTACCCCAAAAGCATACGACGATATTTATGTTTCAATCCCCCGAAGGGGTAACTCGGTGCTGCAACTGGGCATCGTAGTGATACCGATGACCTGGCGTATCGAGTTTCAATCGCCC
>CAYVGI010000013.1:0-54211 GCA_964451095.1 uncultured Anaerolineaceae bacterium | reverse complement strand
TCTGTCATGGCATGAGTGTAGCCGACTTTCACCAAACGTCAACAGAACCTAGCTTGTCCACCTTGTCTTGTCTACCAAATGGATAAAGTCGAGGACAAGTAACTGACGCATATTTTCATCAATTTCGCTCGCAAACTCCACACCATTTACAAACCACGCGAACAGTGCGGTTAAGCGCACCCAAATAACGATAAATACCCCGTCAATCACAAAGCTGAGTACCCAGATTGTAACTGTCCTTAATTTTTCGCATACTTCTAGCACATCATTGCTCCCCGGCGGGTCGTTCTCTCCTCTGGCGATAACAGTGTATCATAAGCTATAAGCAATAGCCTTCTGCAAACTAGGCACTGCACACCAATAACTGTCGCCGCCCCACCATTGCCCACTGCCCGCACTTCCGCCAAAATGAGGCGCGATTTTTCACCAGAACGGAAACTTGCTATCCATGCGATCTAAGCTGTGGCAGCGCCTGCGCAACTGCTGGTCGATTGGGGCGCTGGGCGGGCTGCTCATCGCCATGTACACCGCGCTCGCTGTGCGGGGCTTTAACTTCGGGCTGGTCGCGGACGTGCTCACGTATATCTACCGCTACGAGACGCTGGGCACACGCGGCGGCATGAACTGGCTCGTCGTAGAGCACTGGCACCGTCACCTAGCGGGGGCGCTCGTCTCCGCGCCGCTGCATGTGCTGTTCCCGCCAGACGACGATGTTTGGTTTGCAGTGGCGTTCTTCCTGCACTTCTTAAATGCGTTTGTGTTCTTCTTGTTCCTGCTGGACTGGCAGCGTGGGCGCGGGCAGTACCTGGTGTTTGCCGTAGGGTTGGTATTCGCGCTGGACACGCTTGATGTGATCTACCAGTTCATCTACGGCACGAGTTCGCACCAAAAGATAGCGCTCACGTTCGCGCTGCTGTCGCTGTGGGGGTACATGCGCTACGTGCGCAACGGGCGGCAGCAGCTTACTTTGTACACCGTGTCGCTGTTTTGCTTTGCCGTAGGTGGCGCGATTTACGAGCAGTCGTTGTTCTTCTTTCTGCTGCACCCGTTCCTGGCAGTACTGGAGGAGTGGCGCAAGCCAATTTCCCAGCCGCGCACGCGCTATGCCATGCGCCTGCTCAACGACATACTGCCCTACGGTGTGTTTGTGCTAGCGTATGTGTACCTGCTGGATGTGCTGTTCCTCTCTAGCATGTCGAACGCATCGTTAGGGCATGTGCTGCGCCAATTCGTAGACGCCTTCCTGATTGCGTTCTCTCCGCTGGAAGTAGGAGCGCGGGTGTTGCCGTCCTGGCAGGGGGCGTGGGCGCTGCTGTCGGGGGGCATGGCGCTGCTGGTCGGTGTAATCGTATGGTTTGCGCGGCGGCGTGCGCCGCATATACCCGATGTGCGCCCGCTGCTGCTGTTCGGGGTCGGGCTGGCGGTGCTGAATGTCGGCAACGTCGCGCCGACCAACTTCAACATCGGCTTCGACTCGCGCTTGATCTACGCCATGTCCCTGGGCAACAGCCTGATCTTTGTCGCCGTGCTGGACTGGCTTACACGGCGCATCCCGGCGCGGGGGGTGGGCAGCAGCGTGTTTGCAGCAGGGATTGCGCTGTTTGTCGCCTCCGGCGCAACGCACTTCTTCCAAACACAGACCGAGTTCATCCGGCAGGACAACGCACGCGAGGCGGCACGCACCGCCATTTACGAGGCGCTGCCCCACTGGGACGAAGAAACCCCGCCGTACCTGCTGGTGCTCACGGACAAGCACGCCAATGATGAACTGGCGCTGTTCGCCCGCAACTACGACTTCCCCTTCATCTTTGACCTGATGTACAACACCGAAGGCATCTTGGCGGACGCGGTGTTCTATGATGTGACCGAACCGCCGCAGTCCTCCGGCAAGCACATTATCGCCACACGGGAAGGCATTATCTCCCCGCTACGCCCAGACCTGCGCATTGACCCGGCACGCATGATCGTCATTGCGTACAACAGCGAAACACAAACCGCCACCGTTCTGGACGAAGTACCGCCAGACGCCTTGCCGGGCAGCAATCTCGTAGCAGAAGTGCCCTTCGACTGGGAAACCAACCGTGCCTATCTCGATTAGGCGGGCATGGATACTGCTAGCGGGCGCTCATCTTGCCATCACTGCCTGGACGGTGGTCACGCTGGTGTTTCTACCGGGGCGCATCGGGCGGGTGGGGCTGCTGCAATGCGTGCTTGGGGCGGGCGTGCTAATCGCCACACTGCTGCCAGGCAAGCTTGCTCAATTGCGGGGGCGTGTACCGTTGGCGCTGGTGTTCACGGTGTGGGGTGCGCTGTGTTTCGGCTTGGGCATCATTGGGCGCGAGTTGTGGCTGTACGCAGCGATTAGTCTGCTGGCAGGCGCGACAGGTGCGCTGCTCATTTACACCATCAGTGATGAGCGCCATATGCCCGCACGAGCGCTTTGGGGTGGGTTAGCGTTGGTTGCCGTGGGCGTCTACGCGGTGCGAGCGTGGGCGCTCTCGGTTTATCCTCTGATGGAGATGACCGACGAACCGTGGCTGCTCAGCTTTGTGAAGGGTTACGAGCGGGTGGGATACCTGCACCCGGAAATCACGCTGGGTTACACGCCGTACCAGGACGTGATTGTTCCGCGCATGTTGCTGCTGCTGGCGGGTTGGACTCAGATCGTGGGTCTTGGGTATTGGGAGGGGAGGCTGTTCTTCCTGCTGATGTGTGTGCTGGTCGTCGTGTTTACCGCGCTCGCTGCCCGTGACCTATACGACACGCCCACCGCCCTGCTAACGGCGCTCACGCTGGTGAGCAGCATGGTGCTGGCGCAGGCGGGGCGCATCCGCTACGAGGTGGGGGTGGCGCTGTGTGTGGCAGTATCGTTATGGCTGTTTGCAATGGGGACAATAAAAGGCAAACGAGCGCTGTACCTGCTTGCCGGGGCGGTGATGGGCTTGGGGGCGTTTGCGCACCTGCACGCTGCCCCGCTGGGCATTGTGATGGCAGTGGCGTTATTTGCGCCGCACATTATGCAAAACTGGCGGGCTGGGGTCATCAATGGGCTGTTGTACGGCACAGGTGGGCTGGCAATCGCGGTCGTTTATGTGGTGGTGCAGGTGCTACCCAACCCCGACCTGTACTTTGCAGCGACGCTGGTGCGTGCAGCAGATGATCCGTCAAGCTTTGGCATGATGCTGTGGGGGCACCTCCGTAACGTGTACTGGCACTCCCGTGCAGAATACCTGCTCATCCTGGGGGGGCTTGCCGCTGCGATGGTGCGCCGCCGCCCGTTTGATCTCTCCTTGGTGCTGGCGGTGATGCTGGGGCACATCACCCTGGGGTTGATTACCAGTACGGCGTTTATCCACTATGTGCGGGTGCTAGCACCGCTCTATGCGCTGCTAGTAGGTGCCCTGCTGAGCGCTGTCATGCGTAGCGACGCGACAAACCCACAACCGGACTTGCGCCCGGTGGTCGCGGGGGCACTGGTGATGCTGCCGCTGCTAGGCAGCACGCTCGCCGCACCACTGGCGCACATCGCTGCGGGTGGAACGATACATACCCCACCGCCCCGCGCCGTAGAGAGGGTACACGATATCGCTCCGACGGATGCAACCCTGCTTGGATCCCACACCTACTACCTGTGGTTCCACGACTACCGTTATGGCTCTGTAATGGTGCCGAACATGATCGAAGATCACTTGCAGCAGGACGTGGACGCGGCGCAGATGTGGCGCGACGTCGCACCGGATATTGTCATATGGGACGGAGCGAGTCCCGGCTGGATGCGCCCGGAGAGCGTGTGGGACTACATGGCGCGTGAGGGTTTCCGGGAGGTGGCACGCTTTGATGATGTGGTGATTTATGCGCGGTAGACTGCCACGAACTCGACTTTCAAATCATCTTGAGAGATGCCAAACCAAGCCGCAACATAAACGCACCTGCCCTGACCAAAATGCTGTTTTCGGGGTATACTTTGTAGAACAAACGGGCGTATCTGTGCCCACGGAGCGACAAACAGGAGCATCACCTTGGCACTGAGCAACCGCGACATTGCGGACATCTTCGAGCGCAGCGCGGACATGCTGCAACTCAAGGGCGAGAGCGTACACCGCTACCTGGCGTACCGCCGCGCCGCCGAAACCATCCACGAGCTATCCCGAGACTTGAGCGCCATTGCCGCCGAAGACGGGCTGACGAACATCCCCGGCATTGGCAAAGTACTTGCGGAGAAAATCCAGGAACTGCTGGACACGGGCAAGCTGGAATTTTACGAAAAGCTCCAGCAGGAGGTGCCCCCCGGCGTTATAGACATGATGCGCATCAACAGGGTAGGACCGAAAAAGGCGGCAACGTTCTGGAAGGAACTGGGCGTTACCTCTATCGAGGAGCTGCGGGCGGCAGCACAGGCAGGCAAGCTGGCGGCACTCAGCGGCATGGGGCAGAAAACCCAGGACAAAATCCTGAAGGGCATCGAATCACTCGAGCGGCAGAACACCGGACGAACACCGTTGCACACCGCCCAACCGCTTGCCGAGCGCATCCTGGCGCGGCTGCTGGACATGCCGGAGGTCATCCGCGGTGAGATTGCGGGCAGCATCCGGCGGGCGCGCCCCACCATCGGCGACGTTGACCTGCTGGTGGCGAGCGCTAACCCCAAACCCATTATGGACGCATTTGTGACCATGCCAGAAGTGGCGCGAGTGCTCGGTCATGGGGATACCAAAAGCTCGGTTGAACTCTCACAAGGCGGGCTACAGGTGGATCTGCGCGTGCTGCCGGAGCATTTCTACGGTGCGGCGTTGCAGTATTTCACGGGCAGCCAGCATCACAACATTCGGATGCGTGAAATTGCGCGGGAACAGGGATGGAGCCTGAACGAGTACGGGCTGTTTATGGATGACGGCGGCACCGGCGAAGCGCTGGAAGCGAAGCCCTTGTACTACAAAACCGAGGAAGAACTGTACAAGTTCCTCGGTCTGCCGTGGATTCCGCCGGAAATCCGGGAGAACCGAGGCGAGATCGAAGCGGCGCAGAAGGGCGACCTGCCGAAACTTATCACCGTTGATGACATCCGCGCCGACCTGCACATGCACACAACCTACAGCGACGGCACGCTTTCTGTGCGGGAGATGGCGGAGGCAGCAAGAGCACGCGGGCGCGATTATATCGTGATCACCGATCACTCCCGCAGCCTGGGCGTGGCAAACGGGCTGTCTATCGAGCGGCTGATGCAGCAGCAGGAAGAAGTACGCCGCGTAGACGCAGAAATGGGCGACGATTTCCACCTGTTCCACGGCACTGAGATGGACATCAACGCGGATGGGAGCCTGGATTATCCGGATGATGTGCTGGCACAACTGGATTTTGTGGTGGCGTCACTGCATGTGAGCCTCGATCAAGACCGAGAGAAGATCACACAGCGCCTGCTAAACGCCGTAAACAACCCGCATGTTGATCTCATCGGGCACCCACGCGGGCAGATGATTGGCAGGCGTGAACCCGCCGACCTAGACATGGAGCGGGTGTTTGCCGCTGCCGCCAAGAGCGGCGTGGCGCTGGAAATCAACGCCAATCCGATTCGATTGGACTTAGAGGCGGGGCTGGCACAGCGTGCAGTGGAGATGGGCATCTTGCTGTGCATCGACACGGACGCCCACAGCGCAGACCAGATGGATTTGCTACACTATGGGGTGCGTACCGCCCGCCGAGGTTGGGTGCAACCCGAACACGTTATCAATACGTGGGATGTGCAGCGCTTTCGGGAATGGGTGCGGGCACGCGGCACGGGGTAAGCAGCGAGGACAAGCGCAATGAGCGACCAACAGCGACCTGCCAACAACGACGAAACGCAAATGATGTCTGCCACGCGGGAAATGCCTGCCGCACATGCCACGCCAAACGGCGGTGCCCGGCGGCGGCGGGTGCAGCGGAGCGGGTCTTTTGTGCCACCGCTGTGGTCACTGGCACTAATGCTGGTAACAGTCGCGGCGGTGTCTGGCGGGGTGGTGCTAGCAGTGTACCTGCTGGGAGGGAATATGCCGCCACAGGAAGACGCCATCGTCATCGTGGTGACGTCTGCACCGACGCAGCCACAGGCAATTCCACCCAGCGCGTTCCCATCGCAGACGCCCGCGTTTACTGGCGGTGTATCTATCCCTGTGCCGACCTTTGCGCAGGAGGGACCAACGCAGCCGCCCGTTGTGCTCACGCCCACGCCGGACGTGATTTCCATTGGGCGAACGGTGCAGGTGATTAACGTGGGGGAGAACGGACTGAATGTGCGCAGTGCGCCGGGGCTGGACAATGTGATTGAGTTCACTGCGGACGAAAACAGCTTCCTGGAAATTATCGGCGGACCCGATACCGCCCAAAACGACGGCTTTACCTGGTGGCAAGTGCGCGACCCGTTCGCCCAGCAGCAGGGGTGGGCGGTCGACCTGTACATGGATGTGCAACCGGAGAACCCAACCCCATGACAGACAACACACAAACCTTAGAATCCCGTGCGCTGGAACTGCGCAATCAACTGCACAACCACAGCTACCGCTACTACGTGCTGAGCGACCCCATCATCACGGACGCGGAATACGACGCGCTCTTTAACCAACTGAAGCAGCTAGAGCAAGCGCACCCGGAACTCGCTACGCCGGACTCCCCCACGCAGCGGGCAGGCAATGACCTATCCGGCGCGTTCGAGAAGGTGCGGCACCCCGCGCCGATACTCAGCCTGGCGAACGCCTACAACGAGGACGACCTGCGGGCATGGGAGGAACGAGCGCTCAAGCTGCTGCCGGAAGGCACCGAACTTGATTACACGCTGGAACCCAAGCTGGATGGACTGACAATTGTGCTCACCTACGAGGGCGGCGTGCTGGTGCAGGCGGCAACCCGTGGCAACGGCGACGTCGGTGATGTGGTGACGGCAAACGTCCGCACCATCAACAGCATTCCACTGCGCATCCCTGCTGCGCCGGACGGACCCGACGCGCCCGAACGACTGGTGGTTCGCGGTGAGATCTTGTTCCTGCTAGAAGACTTCGACAACCTGAACAAAGAGAAGATTGCCAACGGCGAAAACCCGTTCATCAACCCGCGCAACGCCGCCTCTGGCACGCTCAAGCAGAAGGATTCCCGCATCACCGCCACCCGCCCGCTAAACGCCTATTTTTACGACGTTGTGGAAATGACAGGGCACATTTGGGATAAAAGGTGGGATACTTTGGGATATCTACGGGATTTGGGTTTCCCACTCGCGCCAGACATCCAGCACTATAACGACCTGGAAGCGGTTATCAAACAACTTCCCACATGGGAAAAGCGCCGCCCATCGCTCCAGTATGAGATTGACGGACTGGTGGTGAAGGTCAACGACATGCGCCTGTATCGTGAGCTTGGTGTCGTCGGCAAAGACCCGCGTGGTGCCATCGCGTACAAGTACCCGGCACAGGAGGCAACCACCGCCCTGCTGGATGTGGTGCACAACGTCGGGCGCACCGGGCGCGTAGTGCCAAACGCGGTACTTGAACCTGTGTTTGTCTCCGGCGTGACGATTAGCAATGCTACGCTGCACAACTACGACTTCGTGAAAGAGCACGACATCCGCGTGGGCGACCGGGTGATCGTCAAGCGCAGCGGCGACGTCATCCCTTACGTCATCGGTCCGGTGCCGGGGTCACGCAGCGGCGAGGAAATACCGATCGAGCCGCCAGATGTGTGCCCGTTCTCCAGTGACCCACTGGTGAAGAAGGACGAAGACGCGGTCGATTACTACTGCCCGAACCCGGACTGCCCGGAACGGGTGCGCCGCCAGATTGAGTTTTTTGTATGGCGTAGCGCCATGGACATTGACGGATTGGGCGAGCAGACGGTGAACGTGCTGCTGAGTGAAAAACTGATCGCGGATGAGGCGGACATCTTTTACTTGCAGCGTGACCAACTGCTGCCGCTAGAGCGCTTCGGTGAGAAGAAAGTGGACAACCTGCTCAAGTCGATTGAAGCGGCGAAGCAGCGTCCGCTGCCACAGGTTGTCACAGCGCTGGGCATTGAGGGCGTGGGCGGCACCGTCGCGGAGCTGCTTGTGTCGCACTTCCCATCCATAGATGCGCTGCGCCGTGCGACTGCCGAACAACTGGAAGAAATCGACGGCATCGGACCGATTATTGCCCGCAATGTGGTCGAGTGGTTTGCGCAGGAGCACAACCAGCGCGTGCTGGATAAGCTGAAGGCGGCGGGCGTGCGCTGGGAGGCAGAACAGCAGCAGCTCGCCAGCACCACGTTTGAGGGCAAAACCTTCGTGCTCACGGGTACGCTGCCCACGCTTACACGGGATGAGGCAAAAGCACTCATTGAGCAGCACGGCGGGCGCGTGACCAGCAGCGTCAGCAAGAAAACGAGCTATGTGGTTGTGGGCGAATCGCCGGGCAGCAAGCTAGCGAAGGCGGACAAGCTGGGCGTCCAAACGCTGAGCGAAGACGAACTGCAAGCACTTATTGGAAACTAGGCGAGCGAATAATCGAGCGCAAGCGACATTGCCTCTACGAAATTTGCGTAGGGGTGTTGCGCTTTGCGTTTGTTCGCTGCACCAGGAACAGGATAACCCATGGCAGAAGGCATCATCGTCATCAAGCAGGGCAAAGAAAAGCCCATCGAAAATAAACACCCGTGGGTGTTCTCCGGGGCAATCCAGCACATGGACAACGACCCACGACCCAGCGACATCGTACAGATTGTGAACAGCAAGGGCAGGTTCCTCGCACGCGGCTACTACAACCCCACCTCGCAAATCCGCGTGCGAATACTCACATGGCAGGACGAGCCGATTGACGAGGGCTGGTGGCGGCAGTCGCTGCGGCGGTCGATTGCCGGGCGGCTGCCGCATCAGGAAGCGCTCGGTGCTGGCGAGTACAACGCCGTGCGGCTCGTCAATGCGGAAAGCGACTACCTGCCGGGGCTGGTGGTAGACCGCTACGGTGACTGGCTGGTGCTGCAGGCGCTCACGCTGGGGATTGCCGTGCGCAAGCATGAGATCGCCGCGATCCTGGCGGATATTTTACAGCCGCAGGGAATCTACGAGCGCAGCGATGTGGATGTGCGCCAGAAAGAAGGACTGAGCGACGAGACAGGCGTGCTGTGGGGCGCGGAGCCGCCAGACTTCGTGGAGGTTGAGGAAAACACACTGCGTTTCCCGGTAGACATACGCGGCGGGCACAAGACGGGCTTTTACCTGGATCAGCGTGAGAACCGGGGTTGGCTGCACGACCTGCTCTACTTCGACACAGATGAACAGGAGATTGACGAGCGCCGCGTGCTGAATATGTTCAGTTACACGGGCGGGTTCGGGCTGTACGCGCTGGCGGCAGGCGTCAGCGAGGTCATCAACGTGGATTCGTCCGTGCCTGCACTGGAGATTGCCGAAGCAACCGTGCAGGAAAACGGCTATCCGCTGGAAAATGCGCAGTTCATCGCAGGGGATGCATTTGAGGTGCTGCGCGACTATGCTGCCAACGGCGAACAGTTTGATGTCGTCGTGCTCGACCCACCCAAGTTCGCGCAGAGCAAAAGGCAGGTGGATGGCGCGACACGCGGCTACAAGGACTTGAACCTGCACGCCTTCAAGGTCATCAAACCAGGCGGCTACCTGTTCACGTTCAGTTGCAGCGGTGCCATCAGCCGAGATCTGTTCCAGAAGGTGGTGTTTGGCGCCCTGGCAGACAGCGGACGCCACGCGCAGATTATCCGGCACCTGGGCAGCAGCGACGACCACCCGGTTGCGCTCACCTTCCCAGAGGGCGAGTACTTGAAGGGATTCATGCTGCGGGTGTGGTGAGCAGGACACAAGAACATGATCCGCACACCGGCAGCAGACGCCGTTCCACTACGCACAAACGAAAACGGCGTGATCCGCCTTGGGCAAACATAGGTTACAGTTGGTATCGCTTATCGGTCGCAACCAACCGGGTGATTCCGCCGAAACCATCCATGAGGGCTTTACCACGGTGCCTTTGACGGACATTTACGCGGTGATTGCCAATACCGACGCTGTTGACGCTTATGCCCAGCGGGTGTGGGAACAGGGAGAACGCATACGACAAGCGTGGAAGGGACGGTATACACCCGAACAACGAGTACGTAATCCACATCTCCGCCAGCTAACGGCACAAAAATGAGTTCACGGTGATGCCAAATCGCACAAAACCCACTGTGCAACGTGCATTAATTTGCCTTCACGATTTGACGCATCCTCACCCGCGTGGTATTGTCCGGTGCAGTTTGTTCAGTCAACTTGTGAGCAGTGATGCCACCGTTTGCCAGCTACCCACCCGTATATTATCGCTATGATAACCCCATCTGGGGAGCGTTCGCTGCGTGTGGGCAAACGGGCTGAAGTTACCAGCACGGTTCCAACGATAAATTCGGAAAACAGGCGCAGGGCGAAACGCTCCGCGCTTTTTTGTTGTTTTGAAGCGTTGCATATGGCAGTTTCAGCATTTGGTGACCAGCAAGAGATGAAAATAGGCAGTTAGACGTTGGCAAAAGCGCACCGCAGGGCGTCAAAGGCTAATGGCAAGAGACAGACTCACAGTTGCTATTCGCGTGAGCAAAGCAGGATGAAACCAAGAACACAAACAGGGAGGGACAAAACATGATGCGAGTACGCGGCATTCGCGGTGCCATCACCGTAGAGGAAAACAGCGCCGAGGCAATCCTCAGCGCAACGCGGGCGCTGCTCGAAAAGATGGTGCAGGTCAACGGTGTGGTGGAAGAAGATGTCGCCAGCGTATACTTCACATCCACGCCGGAACTCACCGCCGCGTTCCCGGCGAAAGCAGCACGTGAAATGGGCTGGCGCCAGGTCGCGCTGATGGGAGCGCAGGAAATCGGCGCGGCAAACGGCATCCCCATGTGCATTCGCGTGCTGGTGCACTGGAACACCAGCAAAACGCTGGGCGAGATCACACATGTATACATGCGCGGCGCGGAAATCCTGCGCCCGGACTTCTACCCGGATCATCGCGTGTATATCAACAACGGGCACGAGGGGGATAATCACAACGCATGAGACATAACAGCAAACGCACAAGCAAGGACGATACCGATGACGGCTACGGTTGGCGGCTTTCGGACGCAGCACCTGGCGGTGGTCGGGCTGGGGCTAATGGGCGGCAGCATGGCGTTGGCACTACGGGGCGCGGCGGATAAAATCACCGGGGTAGATACCAACCCGGCAACACGTGCCTACGCACTAGAAAGCGGCATGGTGGATGACGCGACGGACGACCTCCGGGCGGGCGTCAACGAGGCGGATACGGTCATCCTGGCGGCACCTGTGCGTGCCATCGTGGATATGTTGGAGAAACGCATTGGGTCTTACCTGCGCAACAACACACTGCTGCTGGACATTGGCAGCACCAAGCAGGACATCTGCGATGCAATGGGGCGGCTGCCGATTGGCGTGGGTGCGGTGGGTGGGCACCCAATGACGGGCAAAGAGCGCAGCGGCGTCGACGAAAGCGACCCGGCAATCTGGCAGGGCAGACCTTTTGTGCTCACACCGACGCGCCGCACCACACCGGCGGCAAAGCTGCGGGCGCTCTCGCTGGTGGAAACCATCGGTGCGGTGCCCATTGAAATGGACGCACAGCGCCACGACCGGGTCGTGGCGGCAATCAGCCACCTGCCCTACCTGCTGAGCATGGGGCTGGTTGCCACCGTCGCCACGGAAGCAGACCGCGACACAGACGTGTGGCGGCTGGCGGCTGGCGGCTTCCGGGACACATCGCGGTTGGCGGGCAGCGACATTAAAATGATGAGCGACATCCTGAGCACGAACACACAGGCAGTTGCGCGGCTGCTGGCACTGTTCCGGGTGCAGCTTGCCCAAATGGAAGCGATGCTCATCAGCGATGAGTACCAGCAACTGGAAACCTACCTGCAACCCGTGCGCGATGCGCGTTATCACTGGGTAGAGAACTACGAGGACAAACGCAATGGCAGCAACAACGGCAAATCAGCAGTTCCAGGTGAAACCGGGCGCCCCCCTGCGCGGCACAGTGAGCGTTCCGGGGGATAAGTCGCTTTCGCACCGGGCAGTGATGTTCGGTGCGCTGGCGCAGGGCACATCGCAGGTGCGGGGGTGGCTGGCTGCGGGCGACACAGAGGCAACCCTTGGCGCGGTGCGGGCGCTCGGCGTGAACATCGACCGCCACGACGCGCACACACTGACGCTTCACGGCGGCACCCTGCACGAACCCACCGCCCCACTCGATTTCGTCAACGCGGGCACGGGCATTCGCCTGATGGCGGGCATTGCCGCGGGGCAGCCCTTCCCTATGGTGCTGGACGGCAGCGAACAACTCCGCCGCCGCCCGATGAGGCGCGTCACGGCACCGCTGGCACTTATGGGTGCGGACATCACCACCGAGAACGACCGCGCCCCAATGTCGGTTCGTCCAGCAGCACTAAAGGGCATCCGCTATGAAATGCCCGTTGCCAGCGCCCAGGTGAAAAGCTGCGTGCTGCTGGCAGGGCTGTTCGCCGAGGGCGAAACATCTGTCGTGGAACCCGGTCCGGCGCGTGACCACACCGAGAACATGCTGCGGGCAATGGGCGCAAACCTTCACACGGACGTCAGCACAGTTAGGCTAGTGCCGGGGCAAGCACTCCAACCGATTGACATCACCGTGCCGGGTGACTTCTCTTCGGCGGCTTTCGTAATCGTGGCGGCGTGCGTCGTGCCAGAGAGCGACATCACCATCCAGCATGTAAACCTGAACGCCACCCGCACCGGGCTGCTAGACGTGCTGATCGAGATGGGCGCGAACATCACCGTCATGGAAACAGGCACCGAGGCGGGCGAACCCGTCGGGGACATCCATGTGCAGCACAGCCCATTGAAGGGCGCAGAGGTCGGCGGGGAAACTGTCGTGCGCATGATCGACGAGTTCCCGGTGTTGATGGTGGCGGCGCTGTGTGCCGAAGGACGCACCACCGTTCGGGATGCAGGCGAGCTGCGCGTGAAGGAAACCGACCGCCTCGCGGTGATGACTGCCGAACTCACGAAGATGGGCGCGGTAATCACGGAAACGAAAGATGGGTTCACGATTGACGGACCGCAAACGCTCACAGGTGCCACCGTTGACGGTCACGACGACCACCGCATCGCCATGAGCACGACCGTCGCCGGGTTGGTGGCGCAAAACGAGACATATGTGGATGATGCCAGGTGCGCCGGAGACTCGTTCCCCGGCTTTAGCGATTTGCTGGTATCATTAGGCGCGGCATTACAAGTCAACGAGATTGCGTAGGTATGAGACCGACAAAAGCAGGGGTCATTGGCTGGCCCATCGGGCACAGCCTTAGCCCCGTGATGCACAACGCCGCCTATAAGCACCTCGGCATGGACGAGTGGCGCTACGACGCCAACGCCATCCCACCGGATGTGCTGCGCCACAGCATCAAGCAGTTTATGCAGCACGGCTACGTGGGGCTAAACGTGACCATTCCGTTTAAGCAGGCGGTGCTGGACTTTACGCGCCCGGACGAAATTGCAACCGCTGTGGGCGCTGCCAATACACTCATCCTGCCGCGCAACGCTGCCACGAATACAGACGTTGCCGGGTTCATCAACGACCTGAAAGCACACGGAATCGACCCGCACGGCATGAAGGTGGTGGTTCTGGGTGCGGGGGGCGCAGCACGGGCGGCGCTGTATGGGCTGCACCACGAAGGCGCAGATGTGGTCATCGTCAACCGGACGCCAGCAAAAGCGTTTGATATGGTGCGCGAGATGGACATCCGCGCGGGCGTGAAGCTGCAAAGCGAGGCGCTGGCATGGGGCGCAGACCTGATCGTGAACTGCACACCCGCTGGGATGCACCCCAACACGGATGGCACTCCCTGGCAAGGCGACCTGCCGGACGGTGCGGTGGTGTACGATATGGTATACCGTCCGGCAAAGACGAAGCTCATGCAGCAGGCGGAGGCACAGGGTTTGCGGGCAATTGGCGGGCTGGGAATGCTGGTGCGGCAGGGTGCGGCGGCGTTCGAAATCTGGACAGAGCGCGAGGCACCCGTTGATGTGATGTTCGCGGCGGCGCGGGTTGAGTTGGATGGGGACACGTAGTTTACGAAAGGGAAAACAATGGCAGACATGACATTTGACGATATTTTGGAGGCGGCGGCAAAGCTGCACCCGAGCGAGAAGCAGCGCCTAGCTGATGCTTTGCGTTCCGATACGCTGCGGGACGAGATTATCATGGAGACAGAAGGGCTACGCCAATCCGGGGCTTTTGCAAAAGCGCAGTCGCTGTATGGAAAGTACAAACGACCGGATATGCCGAATGTCACTGCTGTGGAGATGGATGAGCATTTGGAACAGATAGGAACGGAATGGGAAGCTGAACTTGACGAGTTCAACCGGGATAACGATTGAGCCACTCTATGTGGTCGATACTCACGCGCTGGTTTGGCACCTGATTGCAGACCCAAAACTTGGAGCTAACGCAAAATCTGTGTTTAAAGCGGCAGACCGAGGGGACACGAGGCTTATTATCTCTGCAATTGTCCTCGCGGAGTTGTTTTATGTAAATCAAAAATGGCCGTATTTTGACGACTTCACAGAAGCGTATTGGGATATAACAACCCACCCAGCGATGCGAGTTGAACCTGTAAATGCCAAAGACGTTCTTGATTTCGAGCGCGACAAGGCGATACCAGAGATGCACGACCGCATCATTGTTGGGTTGGCACGACGACTGCGAGCGCCCTTGCTAACGAGGGATAAGCCGATTGAAAATGCAGGCTTGGTCACCGTAGTTTGGTAGCATCATGCGTCGCCCAACAGCGTTTTTGAGTAAGTTCTACGTGGCGACGAGTTGATTGAGGCAATGGGTGGGTTGGTTCCGTTTGTGGAGTAACGAATTTTGTTTGCAGGCGGACGGCACGAATGCCGTCCTTACAGCTTGCACGCATTGCATTTGTAGGGACGCGATATATCGCGTCCGACCCATGAACCGTTTAATGCTATGTAGGGACAACACCTGCGTTGTCCGCCAAATATAGAAGGTAATATTCAATGGCACAGATACGATTTTTCACCGCTGGCGAGAGCCACGGACCCATGCTCACCGCAATCCTGGAGGGGATGCCCGCCGGACTCCCCCTCACACAAGCGGACATCAACGCAGACCTGGCGCGGCGACAGAAGGGGTACGGCAGCGGCGGGCGCATGAGCATCGAGAAGGACGGCGCACAGATCACGTCTGGTGTGATGGACGGCAAGACCACCGGTGCCCCCATCGCCATGATGCTTGTGAACCGAGACTATAAGAACTGGCAGGAAAAAGAAATTACACCCATCACCACGCCGCGCCCCGGTCACGCAGACCTAACGGGGGCGCTCAAGTATGGCTACCGTGAGCTGCGGCTCGCGCTGGAGCGTGCCAGCGCCCGCGAAACAGCGGCACGGGTAGCAGTGGGTGCCGTGTGCAAGCAGTTTTTACGTGAGTTCGGCATTGAGGTGTACGCCTGGGTGACGCAAATTGGCGACGTGGCAGGCAACATCGACTACAGCAAGCCCGCTAAAGAACTCTTTGAGATTTCCCTGAACAACGATGTACGCACGCCAGACGAAAACGCGGTGGACGCCATGCATGAGGCGATCCGGCAGGTGAAAATTGACAAGGACACGCTCGGCGGCATCTGGGAAATTGTGGCGGTGGGTGTACCGCCGGGGCTGGGCAGCCATGTGCAGTGGGATCGCAAGCTGGACGGACGCATCGCCCAGGCAATGATGAGCATCCAGGCGCAAAAGGGCGTGGAGATTGGCGAAGGGTTTGCCAACGCGGGCAAACGCGGCACAGAAGTTCACGACCCGATTTACACCAACGGCAGCGGCGAACTGTACCGCAAGACGAACCGTGCTGGCGGGCTGGAGGGCGGCATCACCACCGGGGAACCGATTGTGGTGCGGGTGGCGATGAAGCCGATTGCGACGGTACTGCAAGCGCTGGACAGCGTGAACCTCGCCACTGGCGAACCGGAACCGACAACTTATGAGCGCAGCGACTTCTGTGCGCTGCCGCGTGCCATGCCCATCGGCGAGGCGATGCTAGCAATCATCCTGGCGGATGCCCTGGCGGAGAAACTGGGCGGCGACAGCATCGAAGAGATGAAACCGCGCTTTGAGGCACTCAAGCGCAACCGGATTGCCGATGTACCGATGGATAACACCGATTGGCGCTTCAACTTTGAAATATAAAAGGATAACTGTAGGGCGCTGCCCCACACCCCGGCAGGACTTTGCAGTCCTGCACCTGTCCCTTGATCTGGCAAAGCCAGATCAGAGCATGAGGTCAAGGAGCGCAAGCTCCTTGTGGGAGTTTGAGGGTGATGACCTCAAGTTATCATGCCAACCTTTTTGTGGTTAACACCTGAAAAATAGAGCAGCATTGATGAGCTACGCAAACATCGTTATCACCGGGTTTATGGGCACGGGCAAGAGCACCGTCGCGCCGCTGGTCGCGCAGCAGATGAACCGCCCGTTTGTGGACACAGATGACGTGCTCACGCAGCGGGCGGGCAAACCCATACCCGTTATCTTCGCCCAGGAGGGCGAGCCGCGCTTCCGCAAGCTGGAGGCAGAAGTTTGTGTTGATATGGCGGCGCAGACCGGGCTGGTGATTGCGACTGGGGGCGGTGCACTGCTGAACCCGGACACGCTCGCGGCAATGAGCGCGACGGGTATGGTCGTGTGCCTGACGGCGAACGAAACCACACTCGCTGCCCGCATGACAAGCGAGGAACGGGCGGGGCGTCCGCTGGCGGCAGGCTGGAGAGACCTGTACGCGCAGCGAAAACCTGCCTACGCGGTCATTCCGTACCAGGTGGCGACGGACAATAAAACACCGGAACAAGTTGCAACGGAGGTGATTGCACTATGGCAGAGCGTATTCGGGTAAGTGCCCCCGGCGGCGAAGACTACAACATCGTGATTGAGTCGGGTCTGCTGGCGGATGGCGACCGCCTTGCTAGCGTGTTTGGGTTAGACAAGCGTGTTGCCGTTGTGACAAACGAGACGATTGCGCCACTGCACGGCGAAAAACTGTGCGCGGCGCTGCCAAACGCGGTTCTCGTCACCATGCAGGACGGCGAGCGCTATAAGACAATGGAAACGGTCACGCAGCTATGCCGTGACCTTGCCAACGCGGGACTCGACCGTGGCAGCACGGTGATTGCGCTGGGTGGCGGCGTGGTAGGCGACACTGCCGGGTTTGTGGCGGCGAGCTACATGCGCGGCATCCGGCTTGTGCAGGCACCCACCAGCCTACTCGCAATGGTCGATAGCAGCGTAGGCGGCAAGGTCGGCGTGGACATTCCCGAAGGCAAAAACCTAGTGGGCGCGTTCAAGCAGCCTGCCGCCGTGCTCATCGACCCGGACGTGCTGGGCACGCTGCCGGAAATCGAGTGGCGTAACGGGCTTGCAGAGACCATCAAGCACGGGCTGATTGCTGATGCGGGCATCCTGGATATGGTGCGCGAGATGAGCATCCCGGAGCCGGACACGGACAAAATGACGGCATTGCTCAAGCAGGCGATACAGGTGAAGGTGGATGTGGTGCAGCAAGACCCCTACGAGAAGGGCATCCGGCAGTATTTGAACCTGGGGCACACCTTCGCGCACGCGATTGAGCGCGTCACTGAGTATGGAATTGCGCATGGGCACGCGGTCGCAATCGGTTTGCAAGCGGCGGCAGAGCTATCCGCCAAGCTAGCGGTCAGTCAGCCTGAGCTACCTACGCAAGTGTTGGAGGCATTGCAAAACGTTCACATCACCCGCGTCCCCAACACCAACGACATGAGCGTGTATTGGGACGCGATGAAAACTGACAAAAAATGGCGCGATGGACGCTCACGGTTTGTGCTGCTGGAAGACATTGAGAAACCGACCATCGTAGAAGATGTGGAGCGCGAGGTGGTGATTGAGGTGCTTGAATCGCTGCGCTACTAACGACGCGTGTGCGTTGCGTGTGTTTTGTAGGCGCACTGCCCAAACGCATAGGGGCGCGTGTGCCTGGTTGGTTCTATGTGGCGCCAAAAGTTGAAAGTGCAGCAGCATCCCCGCATAATAGACAAAAAAAGTTCAGGTCTGTTATGGCACACTCAATATTGTTATTGCACGGTCCGAACCTTAACCTGCTTGGCACCCGCGAACCCGACATCTACGGCAGCATGACGCTGGAGGACATCGCGGAGCGCGTTCGTGCGCACGTCAAGCGGCATGGCGTTACCATGCGCTGGGAACAGAGCAACCACGAGGGCGCACTCATCGACGTGCTGCACGTTGCCCGCAACTGGGCGGCAGGCGTGGTGTTCAACCCGGGGGCATACACGCACACATCGGTCGCACTGCGCGACGCAATCGCCGCGATTGAAATCCCGGTGGTAGAAGTGCATATGTCCAACATCCATGCTCGTGAGTCGTTCCGGCACACATCAATGCTGGCACCTGTGTGTGTGGGGCAAGTGAGCGGGTTCGGCTGGCGCAGTTATGTACTAGGCGTGGATGCGCTGCTAGGGCACCTGGGCGCAGTTGCGACGGACTAGCGCGACCGGGGCAACCATGTTGCCCAACAGAGCGCATCGTTTTTAGTCCATCCTGACGGTTTATCGGCAAGTATAGAAAAACATAGAATCCTGGGCGGAATATGCATAGAAACGGCTTTAACGGATACGCGATAATGGCAACGAAACCCGATGTGCTGGCGGCAGTGGAAGAAAGCAATATTCGTTTCGTCAACCTGTGGTTTACAGACATCACAGGCGGTGTAAAGAGCGTTACCATCCCGGCAGGTCGCCTGGGCAAAGTAATTGACGACGGCGCAAACTTCGACGGCTCCTCGCTGGAAGGGTTCACCCGTGTGGCGGAAAGCGACATGCTGCTGTTGCCAGACCTGAACACGTTCACGGTGCACCCATGGGCAAACGGCACCGAAACCACCGCCAGCCTCATCTGCAATGTGCACACCCCCAACGGCGAGCCGTTCATTGGTGACCCACGCGCCGCGCTCATCCGTGTGCTTAAACAGGCGGAAGACATGGGCTTCCGTTATAAGACTGGCATGGAACTGGAGTTCTTCCTGTTCGAGGACACCCCTGCACTACACAACCTGCGCCCGCTAGACAGCGACAGCTACTTCGACCTGTCTAGCGATGAGTCACAGGTCGTGCGGCGGCGCATGTTGGATGTGCTGGAAACGATGGGCATCGAGGTGTTGAGCGCCCAGCACGAAAACGGCAGCGGGCAGCACGAGATTGACTTAAACTTTGACCACGCGCTCTCCTCGGCAGATCGCATCTTCCGCGCCCGCGTCGCGCTAAAGGCGGTCGCCCGGCAAAACGGGCTGACGTGCACCTTTATGCCGCGCCCGTCTATGCACCTGCCCGGCAGCGGGATGCACACCCACCAGAGCCTGCACGACCTGGACACGGACGTCAACGTGTTCTACACGGACGACGACCAGCACGGGCTTTCCAAAACAGCGCAGCATTTCCTCGCCGGGCAGCTTACCCACGCCCGCGCCATGTCAGCGATACTTGCGCCGTTGGTCAACTCCTACAAGCGCCTGGGGACCAGCTTCGAGGCACCTGTGTATGTCACCTGGGCGACCATCAACCGGGGGGCGCTAATTCGGGTGCCAAGCATTGAGCCAGATGGACGTGAACACACCCGCCTGGAACTGCGTATGCCGGATCCGTCCAGCAACCCATACCTGGTGTCTGCGGTGATGCTCGCCGCAGGGTTAGACGGCATCCGCCAGCAGATGGAACTCCCCCCACCGCTAGAGGAAACCATTCTGGAGCAGAACCGTGCCCGGCTGCGCCATATCGAATCCCTGCCGAACTCCCTGCGGGAAGCACTGGAAGTGCTTGCAGATGACAATGTGGTTTTGAATGCGCTGGGACCGTACATCAGTGACCGCTACCTGGCGGCAAAGCGCCAGGAGTACGAGGAGTACAGCCGTCAGGTGACAGAGTGGGAAGTGCAGCGCTACTTCCACAAGCACTAACAACCTACAGCTTTTTGTTCGCGTCCAGGATGTAGTCGTGGATGCGCCCCACTGTGACGAACGCATGGGCGGGGTCTACCACGACGGACAGGCTGCAATTTGACGGTCCCTGGGCGACCGCCAGCACCGGGATGCCCGTCAAGCGCCCTAGCACCGCTGCCAGCACATCCGGCAGTTCATCCAGGTTCGCATGGATGACGGTAACGACACTGACTTGATCTGCCTGCCAGCTTCCCGTCCCAGGTTGCTCCGTCAGCCGCTTGCGCAGCAGCGCCAGTGCCGCCCGTACCGCGTCTGGACCGCTGCTGGTGGGGATGACAAAACAGGCAAAGCTCCGTGAGGACGACTGCGAAGCGATCATGACCTCCGCTGGGCTGCCTGCCGTGCGCTCCAGCACATCATTTACCTGGGCGGTAATCTGCGCGAGTGACCCGCTGTGGGGTGCGCTAAGCCCCAAACCCTGGATTAAAGTGACTGCTTTGGGTGCCTGCTGCACCCGAGAGCGCACATCGGAGATGAGCGTGCCCGGATTTACTGGCTTGAACACGTTTTTGATGTACAGCGGAATCTGGTTATCTCGCAGCGGACCGATCATCTTGGCGTGCAGCACCCGTGCCCCGAAGTACGCCATCTCGCCCACTTCGTTGTAGGTCATTGCTGGGATGACCTGTGCGCTGGGCACTTCGTTAGGGTCAGTCGTCATCATGCCGTCCACGCCCGTCCACACCCAAACCTGCTCTGCGCCAGCGCACGCGCCGATGACAGACGCGGTATAGTCGCTGCCGCCGCGCCCTAGCGTGGTGATGCGCCCATCTTGCGTGGAGCCGATGAAGCCCGTAATCACCGGGACGATATTGCGCTCCAGCATGGGCAGCAGGTTTTCGGTGATGCGGTCGTTGCTCAGTTCAAGGTTGGGGTTGGCATTGCCGAACGTCTCGTCGGTGATAATCACGCCGTGGGAGTCTATCGCAACCGCACGCATACTGTTCTGGCGCAGCAGTGCCGCCACAATGCGTGCCGCTAGCCGCTCTCCGGTGCCGATGATGGCGTCTACCGTCTCCGGAGAGAGGTCTTCTCGTGCTGCATCGGCAACAGACTGAAGTTGATCCAACATCTCGAACAGCAAACGGTCGAGGTCGGTTTCAATTGCCTGCCGTTCCGAAGTGCCGAACGGCAGGTGCTCTACCAGTGCAAAGTGGCGCGTGCGCAGTGTTGCCGCGATGCGGCGGTAGCCACGGCGGTTGCTCACCTGTGCTAACCGGGTTGCCTCTAGCAGGGCGTCGGTCACACCTTCCAATGCAGACACAACCACAATGAGCTTGTCCCAGTGCTCACGCTCATGCAGCACAATGCTCAGCAACTGCGTGAGTGCTGTTGTGGTACCGACTGCCAACCCCCCGAACTTCATGACGAGCGTCCCCATGCCCGTAGGTGTACTCCTTTGCCTGATGAAATGAACCGGAATCAAGGTGGACTAATGATAGGGGTTCAACGTGGCGATTGCAAACCCGTTCGCACGCGATTGTCAAGCGTGCACGATTTGGTTATGCTAAGACGACGCTTAACGCAAAAAAGAACGTGTATTGTGAATTTCCGAAAAGGCATTTCCTGATGAGTACCCCAGCGGAACGGCAGCGAACTGTTGCCGGTGTTCGATTTAACAAAGTTGGCAAGTTATACCACTTCGACTACAACCTGGACGAAACACTTGAAGTGGGCGACCACGTCATTGTCGATACAGCACGCGGGCGGCGGATGGGGCAAGTGATTGCATTCCAGTCCGTGCCAGCAGATGAAACATTCCACAAGCCCATCATGCGTAGGGCAACCCCGCGTGACCTCGTGCTCAAGCAGCAGTGGGCAACTAAAGAACCGGGTGCGCTGCAAGCGTGCCAGGAACGTGCTCGCTCTATGAAGGGCTACCAGAACGTCAAGTTCATTGAAGCGCAGTATAACTACGACGGCAGTGTGCTCACATTTTTGTTCAGTGCAGAGGACAAAATCGACGCCGGGCGTCTATCCAACTCGCTTAGCCGAGAGTTCCCAGACACAGCAGTCGAAATGCGGCAGATCGGTCCGCGCGATGTGGCGAAGCTGCTGGGCGGCGGCGGCGCGTGTGGCAAGGTGGAGCGCTGCTGTAGCTCGTTCCTGACGGACTTCAGCCCGATCTCGATCAAGATGGCGAAGGTACAGGGTATTTCGCTTAACCCGTCGGAGATTACGGGTATGTGTGGGCGGCTGCGCTGCTGCCTCGTGTATGAGTACGACCAATACGTGGCAGCACGCAAGCAGCTCCCCCGCCGCAACAAGATCATCGGCACACCGTTTGGTGAGGGGCGCGTGATCGACATTCACCCGCTGCAAGATGCGGTAACCGTGCTAATCCCCGACGAAGGCAGGAAGCTGGTCGAACGGGCAGACATTGTGCCGCTAGAAGAGCTGCGCCGCCTGCAAAAAAAGGCATCTGAGCCGTGTGACAAGCACGACGACGACGAACCGTGTGACTGCGGCGCGAAACCCGGCAAGAGCGGCAAAAGCAAAGACTAGGAGCAAGCATGACGGAAGCGGCAGAAAACGGCGTTACAAAGCCCCAGCGCGTGCTGGGGATATTCGCGCACCCAGACGACGCGGAGTTCTTCTGTGGCGGCACACTGGCACGCTGGGCAGCAGAGGGTGCGCATGTGTCGCTGGTGCTGGCAACCAGCGGCGACAAGGGCAGCGATGACCCCGACATGACGCACGAGGAGCTAGCGACGTTACGCGAGGAAGAGGCGCAAAACGCGGCTAGTGTGCTTGGGCTGCGGGGGGTGACGTTCCTGCGCTACTACGACGGTGAACTGACCCCTTCGCTGGAACTGCGCCGCGACCTTACCCGGCAAATCCGGCTGCAACAACCCGATGTTGTTGTTACCAATGACCCGACCGCGTTTTGGTATGGCACAGGCTACGTTAACCACCCGGATCATCGGGCGGTGGCAGAGGCAGCACTGGCGGCGGTGTTCCCCGCTGCGCGTGACCGTCTCAATTTCATCGAGCAGGAGCGGGACGAGGGGCTTGCGCCGCACAAAGTCGCACGCCTATACATCGCCCTGCCCACAGAGAAAACAACCGCCGTGGACGTGACGAACTATATGGACACCAAACTGGCGGCACTGGCGGAACACAAAAGCCAGTTCCAACCGACAGAAGAACGCATTCAACGCATAAAAGATCGCAACCTGGACCCCGAAGCGCCAGAAGACACCCCGCGCTACGTCGAATACTTTCGTGTGATGCAGCTTACATAAGGGAGCTTAACCAATGACGATAGACTTTAAGGCGGCAGCACACGCACTGCAAGATGAGATGGTCGCCCGCCGCCGCGACCTACACCAACACCCGGAGATCGCCTTCGAAGAAGTACGCACTGCCGGCATCGTGGCGGAGGAACTGAATAACCTGGGGCTGGAAGTGCAAACGGGCATCGGCAAAACGGGTGTGGTCGGTTTGCTGGAAGGCGACGAAAGCGGACCGACGGTGCTCGTCCGGGCAGACATGGACGCACTGCCTGTGAGCGAGGAGAACAGCACAGACTACATCTCCACAGTGCCCGGCAAAATGCACGCCTGCGGTCATGATGGGCACACAACGATTGGGCTAGCAGTCGCCAAGATGCTGTCCGCACACCGCGACCAAATCACCGGACGGGTCAAGTTTGTGTTCCAGCCAGCGGAGGAGATTGCGGGCGGGGCGCAGGCAATGGTGAAAGACGGCGTGCTAAATGACCCACGCCCGGACGTGAGCCTGGGACTGCACCTGTGGAACTACTTGCCTGTGGGCAAAATCGGCGTGGCAGACGGACCGATCATGGCGGGGTCGAACTCATTTACGATTACGCTGCGCGGCAAGGGCAGCCACGGTGCCATCCCACAGGACGCAATCGACCCAATTGTATGCGCGGCGCAGATTGTCACCGCACTGCAAACCATCGTCTCCCGCAACAACGACCCGCTGGAGGGGGCTGTGGTGTCGGTCACGCAGGTGCACGCCGGGCACGCCAACAACGTCATCCCGCCAACGGCGACACTGGGCGGCACCGCACGCAGCTTCAAACCAGACGTCAAAACAATGATCGAGCAGCGCCTGCGGGACATCGTAACAAACATTGCCCAGGCAATGAACTGCACCGCCGAAATCAAGTTCTCCGAGGGCACAATCCCGGTTGTGAACAACCCGGAGGTTGCCGCGCAGGTGCGTCGCACCATTGCGCCGCTGCTGGGCAAGGATCCGTTTGTGCTGGATGAGCGCTCTATGGTGGCGGAGGACATGGCGTACCTGATGGACGACATCCCCGGCACATTCTTGTTTGTGGGCAGCGCGAACGACGCCCGCGACCTGAACTACGGGCATCATCACCCACGCTTTGACTTTGACGAGGACGCGCTGCCGCTGGGTGCGGCGGTACTGGCACAAGCAGTGGCGTCCTACGTGCTGGACGGCGAGGCTTAGCGGATAGGGGCAGGTCTGATGCCAACACAGAACATCTTCCAATGGCGCGACGGGCGTGGCTGGCTGGTATTTTCCGGCGGCACTGAGCCGACGGGAGCAGTGCGTGCAACCGCTATTGAGCGCACCAGCGCCGACGGTGGACTCGCGGTGCTGGTGGCAGGGGGGGATCCCACCGCTGCCGATGATGCGCTCACCGACATGCAGGAGCTTGGCGCACCTGCGGGTTATCTGGTGGATGTGCTGACGGAAGATGACGACACCATCCGGGAGCGGGTGGGCGATGCGGGCATTGTGCTGGTTAGCAGCGCCACCCCGCCGCGTGAACTGCGCTCCAACATTTTGGGTGCAGCGGCAGATGGGCTGGCAACCGCCTATGAGCGCGGTGCCGTGCTGCTGCTGGAAGGGCAGGCGGCGGCGCTGTTTGGTGCCTACATCCTAGATGATGGCACCGTGACCGACGGGCTGGCGTGGCTAGAACACATTGCCGTGCTGCCCGGCATGACCAGCGCTGCGGAATCCCCCGCTGCCCAGGCGATCAACACGCAGCAGCCCGCAGCAGTGGCAGTGGGCGTGGCAGTAGGTGCCGCGCTCGCGCTGGGCGGGGATGGCACGGTTGAGACTTGGGGCAGCGGGCAGATCACCATTGCGCTGGGCAGCGCCTACACAGACGAGTAACACATCACACGAAAGGGATAACATGCCAGTAACGATTTTGGTAGGCGCTCAGTGGGGCGATGAGGGCAAGGGGCGCGTGGCGGATTGGCTGGCAGCAGACGCCGATGTCGTTGCCCGCTACGCTGGCGGCGATAACGCCGGGCACACCGTTTACGTGGGCGACCAGGTATTTGCGTTGCACCTTGTGCCGTCCGGTGTGCTGCACCCGCAGGTAACGGGCGTGCTGGGCAACGGCATGGTTGTGAACCCGGTCAACTTGGTCGCAGAACTAGACCGCCTGAGCGAGCAAGGCGTGGACATCAGCCCGGAACGGCTGGTGCTGAGCACACGGGCGCACATCATCACTGCCGGGCACATTGCCCTGGACGGCGCGGCAGAGGCAGAGCGCGGTGCAGGTAAGATCGGCACAACACTGCGCGGCATCGGACCCGCCTACATGGACAAAACCGGGCGGCGTGGCATCCGTGCTGGGCAGATGGCAACGCCAGACACTTTTGCCGCTGCGCTCACCAAGCACACTGCCAGCGTGAACAGCGATTTGGCACGGCGCGGTGCGGAAACACTAGACGTCAACAAAGTTGTGGCAGATTATGCCGCCGCTGCGGAACGCCTACGCCCCTACCTGCAAGACACAACCGAATACCTGTACACGCGGCTGCGCGACGGTGCGACCGTGCTGTGTGAGGGCGCACAGGGCACGCTGCTGGATATTGACCACGGTAGCTACCCCTTTGTGACAAGTTCGTCGCCGACGGCGGGCGGGGCGCTCACCGGGTTGGGCATAGGTCCGCGCGATGTGACCCGTGTGGTGGGCGTAGCGAAGGCGTTCAGCACACGGGTGGGCAGCGGACCGATGCCGACGGAACTGGAAGGCGAACTCGCTGACCGACTGCGCGGCACCGGGGAGAACTTCTGGGATGAGTTCGGCACGACGACCGGACGCCCGCGCCGCTGCGGTTGGCTGGACGCGGTGCTGCTGCGTTATGCTGCCCAGGTGAACGGCTTCACCGAGTTGGTGCTCACCAAGCTAGACATCCTGTGCGGCTTTGAGGAACTCAAGATCGCTGTTGCATACGACATTGACGGGGAGCGCCATGCTTTCCCGCCCGGCACCAACGAGGAACTTGAACGCGCCACGCCCATCTATGAGACGGTGCCCGGTTGGAGCGAAGACATCAGCGGTGCCCGCACCCCTGATGAACTACCAAACGCGGCTATAGAGTACATTGTTCGCATTGCCGACCTGTGCGAGGTACCCGTCACCGCTGCCAGTGTGGGACCGGAGCGCGAACAATTGGTGCACTTCTAGCGGAGGAACCGAACAACACATGACCACTCCTCTGCCCATCCGTGAGCTAGTGCTTTACAAGAACGGCATCGGCTATTTTGTGCGCAGCGGTCGCATCAGCGGCGACGTGCTGAGCATGGCGTTCGACGAAAGCGAGATCAACGATGTGCTCAAGAGCCTGAATGTTGCCGATAACAGCGGCGGGCAGGTCTTGGGCATCCACTACGACACACCGATAGACGAAGCAAGCAAGGTTGCCAACAACGCCATCCGCATGACGGAAACCGAAAGCCTGCACACGCTGCTGCGCTCCCTGCGCGGGCGCACGGTACAAATCACGGTGCAGCGCAAGGGCGACACTGAGACGATCAGCGGGCGTGTGATGGGGCTGGATGTGCGTGAGCGTGTAACGTGGGTTTCTGTGTTGCAAGCGGATGGGCATGTGCGCGTGCTGCGCCTGGAACAGGTGCGCGACCTGCTGATTGTGGACGACGACGCCCAGCAGGACTTACGTGCGTTCCTGGATGCGAACCAGAGCGAGAGCGAACGCCGCACCGTGCACGTTCAGTTGAGCGAGGGCGACCACGACCTGGCAGTGTCCTACGTGGCGCCTAGCCCCAACTGGCGCGTGAGCTACCGTGTGATCGCCCAGGCGACCGATGACAGCAGCGGCGCAGTCACGCTGCTGGGCTGGGGGCTGTTCGATAACCGCATTGAGGACTTGAATGGGGTAAAGGTCACGCTGGTGGCAGGTGCGCCCATTTCGTTTCAGTATGACCTGTACAGTTCCAGCATCCCGGAGCGGCAGCGGGTGCAAGACGAGGGCTACGCCGCACAAGGTCCCGTACAGTATGCCGCTGCACCTCGGCAAACCGCGCCGCAACCAAGCAGCAAGAGCCGAAAGCGGCGTGACCCGCTGGAAGACCGCCTGAATGCCCCCCTTAACGATGCCCTTTCACTGGAGGAGATGGAACTGTCCATGTCCTTTAAAGACCGTGTGCTGAACCCATTTGCACGGCGGCGCGTGGGCGGTGGGGCAAACAAACAGATTGACTCTCGTATGGAAATCGCCGCACTGCGTCCCCGCTCTGAGGCGGTGGCAGCATCCCTCGGCAGCACATCCACCGGGCGCGAGGCGGGCGAGGTGTTCCAGTACGACGTGACCGAACCCGTCACGGTGAAAAAGGGCGTGTCTGCGCTGGTGCCCATCATCAACCAGGGCGGCATCCCCTACCGCCGCGAACTGCTGTACAACGCCGCCAAGGTGAAAGATCACCCGGTGGCGGCACTGCGCTTTAAGAACACCACGGGGCTAACGCTGGAACAAGGTCCGGTTACGGTGGTGGAAAACGACGATTACAAAGGTGAGGCGCTGGTGTCCTTTACCCGCGATGGCGCTGAGTTGTACCTGCCGTACGCTGTGGAGCATGGTGTGCGCGTGGTGGAAAAGATGTCGCAGAAGATTGAAGAGGGCAGCAGCAGCATCCAGGGCTTAGAACTGGTGGAGCGGCGCTACCATGTCATCACGACAACCTACACGCTGGAAAACAACACCAACACCGAGAAGACTGTGCGCATCGAAGCAGCAAAACAAACCGACTATGATTTGGTTCAGACAATGGAACCAGAAGAAGAAACGGCGGAGTTCTGGCGCTGGTCAATCACCGTGGAGCCGAACAGCAGTAAGGCGTTCACGCGGGTGGTACGCAAAACCAACGAGCACACGCAGATCATTGCCGGGGGCTGCAACCCGATTGCGCGGCTGGTGGCATGGATGATGGGCGTCACACGCGGGCGACGCACCCTCAAGTAGGTACGCTCACCTATTCGTCGTCCAGGTCGCCTTCGGTATCTTCGTCGGCGTCGTCTTCGTCGTAATACTCTGCTTCCTCCGCCTTTTCCGCCTCTTTTTGGGCAGCTTTTGCTGCACGGGTTTCTGCCCGTTTACGCGCTGCCTCCTGCTTGCGGCGCTCGTCCATCAGGTCTTTCATCGGGTCTTTACGGTAAGACGAAATGAGCACCTTGCGCATCTTGCCGCCCGGCTCCGGCGGACCGATGGCACCGAGTTCGTGCAGCAAGTCCATGATGCGGGACGCACGCGGGAAGCCAATGTTGAGGTACTTCTGCAACATCGTGGTGGATGCCTGCTGCGAGTTGATGACCGCCTTCAATGCTTCTTCCAGCAAATCGTCTGTGGCAGAGAGCATTTCCAGCTTGGTGAGCGTCTTCTCCCACGGCACACCGCGCACCTCGTCCATCTTGCCCTTCTCGCGCTGCTCTCGCCCCCAGGTACGCCAGTAATCCACGATGCGGCGCACTTCGTCGTCGCCCACAAAGCAGCCCTGCAAACGCTTGGGACCCGCCGCGTCATTGGAGAGGAACAGCATGTCGCCGCGCCCAAGCAGCGATTCCGCGCCGATGCTGTCCAGAATAACGCGACTATCCACACCGGAGGCAACCGAAAACGCGATACGACCGGGGAAGTTCGCCTTAATCAAACCCGTCAGCACGTCCACACTGGGGCGCTGTGTAGCGACCACAAGGTGCATCCCGACGGCGCGTGCCATCTGTGCCAGGCGTGTGAGGTGATGCTCGGTATCGTCGGGGTTGCTCATCATCAGGTCGCCCACTTCGTCGATCAGAATGACGATGTAGGGCAGCTTCTCTCCCTTGGTCTTCGCCATCTTCTCGTTGTAGAGCATGATATTGCGGGTGCCCGCCTTCTCCAGCAGTTCGTAACGATGATCCATCTCGCGGGTGCACCAGCGCAGCACACCAATGATGCGCTCCACATCCGTCTCAACCGGACCCATCAGGTGCGGCAGCCCATTAAAACGGCTTAGCTCTACCATCTTCGGGTCGAGCATGATCAGGCGTACATCATCCGGGGTGTTATGCAAGATGAGCGCTACCGTGATCGCCGCCAGCGCCACAGACTTACCCGACCCCGTGGTGCCCGCCACCAGCGTGTGCGGCAGCGCCGCCAGGTCAATGGCGAACGGCGTACCTGCGACATCGCGCCCCAGTGGGATGAGCAGCGGGGTCTTTGCCTTTTGCAGCTTTTCGTGGAACACGGCGCTCTCGTACACGGAGCGCAGCGTGACCACACTGGGATTATTGTTTGGCACCTCAATTCCGACAAAATTGGTGCCGGGAACGGGTGCTTCAATGCGCAGACGCTTGGCAGAGAGCGACAGAGAGAGGTCGTTTTGGTAGGACGCGATCTTGCTGATGCGCGTGCGCTGGGTGCGTTCGCTCTCGTCCTCGCGGTATGGGCGGATGAGATACTGCGTCACCGTAGGACCGACCTTCACGTCTAGCACGTCAATGTCGATGTCGAACTCAAGCAGCGTGTTCTCGATGAGCACCACTTTGGTGTTGATCTCTTCTTCTTCCGGGCGATTCATCGGGATGTCGTCCAGCAGGTCGAGCTCGGGGTAGTCTTTCTTGCGGTTGCCCACCTTCTTAGCCTCGTCCATGTCGCCCAACGCAAAGTACCGCTTCACACGACCGTCGGGGCGCTTGACCTTCTTCTCCTCGTTTGCCACGGGTGCTTCTTCGGGCGCTGCGTTGCTTTTCTTGGACTTCGTGGATTTGCTGGACTTTTTGGCAGGCGCTTTGGGTTTATCCGGCTCGATAATCTCGCCGATGATGTTGAACGGGTCGTTGCGCACCTCCCCGGTGAACAGCGGGTGCTCTGCCAGTTCTTCCTCGGTTTCGTCCGGCACAGTAGACGCAGCACCCGGGCGCAGCGACGGCGGGATGTTATTCAGATCCGGGCGGATGCGCATCATCGGCACCTTCAGCACCAGTTCGGGGGATTCCAACTGTAGGGCGCGGTGGCGGGCAGCGAGGTCTCGACGTTGCTGGGCAGTGCGGCGGCGCTTGCGGTTTTCTGCGGGGCGTTCGCTCAGGCGCTCACTAAATGCGGACATACGTGCTTGCAGTTTGGCAAACACCCACTTGATCTGCTCCCGGCGGATGCCAACTGCCACGCCGGTGCCCACCAACAGCACCAACCCGTAAAACACAACAACCGGTGTGAAGCCGATCATTTCTACCGCGGGGTAGCTAAGCGCCCACCCTACCAAGCCCCCACCGCGCCCGGCACGCGCTAATGGGCGCATCTCTACGCCCTGGGACTGAATCAGGTGCATCATCGCCAATGCACCAATAAACACCACTTCCAGCGCAATGATGCGCCGTGTGGGGAAGCGGATGACCACTCCTGCGTTCGCCAGCACAATCACCACACCCAGCAGCAAAATGCCGCCGCTCACCAGCCAGCTACCGTAGCCGAACAAGTTCTTGAGTGTTGTTGCCCAGGCGACCGCAATGGGCGCGTTTTCCAGCACATCTAGCACGGAGAAAAACGACAGGATACCGAAGATGAACAGCAATAGCGCTACGATCTCGTCGCCCCAGGGCGGCACTGCGTCCAACAGTGTGTCCCAAAACTCTGGACTGACGGGATAATCCTCGTCTTCGATTTCTACGGGTGTTTCATCCGCCGGAGAAATGCGCTGGCTTTTCTGTTCAGCCACAAATTGCCTCGGGTTACAGTAAACATTTTGTTACGTTCCAGGTTCATTATAGTACAACTTGCGGGCACTGAGGATTGAAAAGAAGATGACCAACCTCCCGCAACCAAAAAGGGCGTACCCAACTGGCACGCCCCCCACAAGCCAATGCGAGATTGGATTTAGTACATGTCGTCCTCGTCTTGGCGCTGGCGCAAGCTCAGCCCAAGCCGACGTGCCTGGCTGTTAATGCTCAGGATGCGAGCGTGTATCACCTGGTTTTCCTCAACGACGTTGCGCGGGTGCAAAAAGTGCCCTTCAGCCAGTTCTGAGACGTGAATAAGCCCTTCTAACCCGTCTTCTATGCACGCGAACGCGCCGAAGTCCACCACATTGGTGATTTTTCCGCTAACGACCTGCCCGACCTGATAGCGATCTTCCACCGTCTTCCACGGGTCGGCATACAGTCGCTTGATGCTAAGCGCAATGCGCCCGGCATCCTGGTCAGTATCCAGGACGTACACGCGCACCTGTTCGCCGCGCTCCAGCACATCCTCCGGGTGCCCAACGCGCCCCCAGCTTAGCTCGCTGATGTGAATCAGCCCCTCAAGCCCGCCGAGGTCAACAAACGCGCCGAAGTCGCAGATGTTCGTGATGAACCCATCTACAACATCGCCAGTATGCAGGCTTTCCAGAATGTGAGTCCGCTCGCCGGGGCGTACCTGCGCTGCCCGCTCTGAGAGGACAAGGCGATTTTGCTCTCGGTTGAGTTCAATCACCCGCAGCCGCAGTGTGTTGCCAACCTGATCTGTCAGCGCGGTTTTACGCGCAATGTTGCTACCGTTCGCAGGGAATTCGATAAGCTGGCTGGCGGGCACAAACCCCCGAATGTGCTTCCACTCGACCAGCAGCCCCCCTCGGTTGTAGCCCGTGACGACGAGATCAACGGTTTCGTCGGCGAGCATAATTGCTTCAATGTCGTGCCAATCCTGCTCGATCAGGTATTGGTCTACGTTGTGATGATGATGGTGGTAGGATGTTTGATGTGCATGGTGCATGTAACCGTTTCCATCGCCGTTCTTGTGCGGCGGTGCGTGCACGGTTCGGTGTCTTTGCAGCGGTTCTGCGTTTTCCCCCTCACGCAGCAACGCTTCCCAATAGCCTTCATCGAGTGGCGGCGGCAGCGAATAATCACGCCTGTCGGTGTCCATATTCTTCCCTCTAACTTTACTATTTACCATTAATGATCGTCGTGAACGATGCCGAACCTTTGCGAGGCAGTTACCCGTTCACGATTCTTCCCCTTAACAACAGCATAGAATACGCTAATTGAAAAATCAACAAAGCTGGGTTCTACAGCGGGAGCTTCATCAACTGCTTAGCGTATATTGCCATTATATGAGTATTTTGTGAGAAACCGAAGTGAAATCAGCAGATTTGGGGTGTTTCTATGACATTTGGCGTTAAATGCCCTTACATTCCATGCCCGGTGTACTGTGTGACGAGCATTGGCAGGTTGTGGAGTGCTACAAGTGCCAATAACAGTACAACTACCCCATAGAAGACTGTGTTCCATCGGCGCAGGTTAAGCAGCACAGCACCGCCCAATAGCGCCAGCAGCGGGAACGTGTGCAGCGCGTAGGTTGCTTTGATGGTGTCTCCTACGCTGTGGGGGTAGCGCACCAAAAACCAGAGATAGCCCGCGTAGGATGCGATGATGATTAGCTGGCACAGCGCATAGGCAGCACGCGGCAAATCATACGCCCGGACGCTCAGCCACGTGTAAAGCTGCACCACCCCAAAACCCGCCGCCACCAGCAGCAGCACCGTCGGCACTAGCGACACAACATTCACCTGCGCCATATATGAAAGAGGCAGTGCAGGAGGGGTCGCCGTCCACACGGAAAAATCGGCGCTGGGCAGGTGAAAATGCCCCCAGTAGTCCCCCCACATTTCTGTGTAGAAGATGGGCACAATCTGCGCGATGCGTGCCGACCGAAACGGTTCACTAAACAGCGTGCCGCTACCCAGACCAATGTAGAACTCCAGCGGCTTGACTGCGAGCAGGCTGTCTGCACCTTCCGGGCTGCGGTTGAACGCGGTAACGGCACCCAAGCGCCAGCGCGTAAACAGGTAAAACCACCCACCTGATAACAGCATCACTAAATAGCTAGTCAACCCAGCGCGCAGCAGCGGCACACCAGCACGCCCCCGCTTGAGCACTGCCACCAATGCCCACACACTCACACCTAGTGCAGCGAATACGCCCCACTGCCTGCTAATCAGTAGTAGCCCTAGCCCTAGCCCCAATATCAACACGTCTGTGCGGGTGGGGCGGCGCTCCCGGGGCAGCATTATGAGTAAACGATGATAAACCAGCAATGTGAACAGCGCGACGAATGGTTCGCCCCGGTGGAAGACCATCGACTTGTAGAAAACGGGCAATGTGCCCAACAGCGCCAGCGCATGGAACTTCAGCGCGGCGTCCTGTGGGCGGATGGTGCCAGCGCACAGCACCAGCAGATAGGTGATGCCCACGACTGCCACCCCGTTTTGGAGTTGTGCTGCCTTTGCCAGCACACGGCAGGATGGCTGCTCGCCTGCGTGCGCGGTGCACGGTTCCATGCCTGCGGATGTGGCGGCGGTGTGTACAAGCGCCGGGAACACATACACCAGCGGCGGCGCAAAAAACTGATTGGTTTCCGCCTCCGTGGGTAAACGCCCCTGCGACAGAATCAGACTATAGAGGAAGTGATCTTCTGCATCGTAGGCGAGCGTGGCATTGTGCCGCACCAGGTTGCTGAGTGCGAGCGCATTTACCAACAGGAACAGCACCAACAGCGGGCGGTGCAAGCGCTCCCCCATGTAAAAGGGCTTGAGCAGTTGATGATTGGCGTAGCGGGTCACATCCAGCAGGGGTGCCGGCAGCACGCGATGATGCAGCTTGAATAGATACACCGCTAAAAGCAGCGCGGGCAGCACTGTGTAGTACAAAACAGGTTGCAGCGCCCGGACGTACACCGTACGGCGATGCGTGTCACCAGCATCGGTTACAAGCTCAAACTGATAGATGCTGTTGGATGAGCGCGGGGGCAAGCACCATGCCTGTTCACCCGTGTTAGGCACCGCTTCACCTTCGAGTGAAAGTGATTGTATGTTTTGTGCTGCCCAGGCTAAGGTCGTGCACCCATCGGACCAGAACACGACGGGCGGGTCAATCGTAACGTCCAGCGTGGCATCACCCGCAGGCATTGCTTCGGTGTAGGCTGGCGCAAACGTGACCCTGTAACCTATTGCCAGCAGTGTGACCCCGGCAAGCGTCAGCATCAGCCACCCCAGCACCCGCCGCCAGTTGATCGCGTCCAGGCGTACCTGCCATCGTGCAGGCAGAGGGCGCGGTTGGGTCAGCTTGTGGGTTGCAGCGGGTGGCAAATAGACCGACGCCAGCGCCAGCACACCCATCAACGCCAGCGGGAGCACAATCCGCAGCAGGAACGGCTGCATGACGTAGATGGGCACGTTATAACGCCGGATCTCACCGTCAGCGAAGCGCACACGCAGTTCCGGGCGGGCAGGGTCTCGGTAAAAGCCACGGTATTCTGCCGGGGGGGGCAGGCACCATGCCTCCGTCGCCTCCCCCACCGTCGCTACATCATTGATGTACACCTCAGTGATGCCGGAAAGCTGCCACGTTAGGTCAACGCAGTCGTCCGCCCACCACACAGCAGGGCGTGCCGCCGCGTAGTAGATGTCTGCGCCCTTGTGCACCTCTTGTTGGGTGGGCGCAGGCGCAACGGCAAGATAAACGTGCATCCCGCCCCACACCAATGCCGCCAGCAGCAGCAGGCTCCAGCCAAAGTGGGCGCGTCCAGTGGTCAGCAAGCGCATGGCTACCCCCTAAGACGCATCGCCCGTTTCGCGCTCCCAGCGCTCGCGCTCCATGCGTTCTAGCGCGGTGGCAACCGCCTCAATCGCATCACGCTGGCGGCGATATAAGCTGGACTCTGCAATTGCCAGCTTGCGGGCAACATCGCTGACCTTGCTGCCCTGCACGAAGCGCATGTCCAGTATGTTGTAAATTGTCCACTCCGGGTCGGTTGTTTTGCGCTCGCCCTCGGGGCGCTGGCTGTCGATTGCATCTTGCAACACGGCACGCAGCGCATGGGCTGGGTTGTTGGTTTGTTCCATACAATCGCGCACGATGTACAGTTCCAGCAGGCGGCTGCGCGTCAAACCGGGACCGCCCCAATACTGACGCAGCGCCGCCTTTACCTGTTCCACAAGCTGTTCGTGATCGGGCAGGGTGGGTGGCTTCGGTGCAGACTCTGTACGCGGCGGCAGGTATTCCACCTCAGCGGCGCGGGTTCGCGTCATGCTGAACTGCGGCAGCAGCCCCTCCAACGCGGCGTAGATCTCGCTTTGCAGCCCCAGGTCGTCCAGGGTGCGCTCCAGGCGGCGGACAAATGTCTTCAGGCGGTTGTACTCGTCGTCTGTCAGGTCGATGGACTCTGCACGAGCGCAAATGCCGAGCACACCAATGAGCGTGGGGGCACCGTTCTCATCTGTGAGGCGCAGGCTAAACAGCGGCGCGACCCAATACGTTTCCCAGTGGCGCAAAGGCACCGTATCAATAATGGTCAGGTTCGTAAGCATGTCCACGATGGGTTGTTTGCCCGCCTGTACCGTCTCGGCGGCAGGTGGGTTCGGTCCTACCTCGGCGACAATGTGGGCATCTTCCTTCCTGACGAACTGGACAACAAATGCAGTGTTCACCTGCAAATAATCGCAGATGGCACGTAGTTGCGCGTCCATTAGTTGCAGCAAATCACTACGCGAAAGTAACCGATCGTTCATGTTGCGCAGCTTATTGAGTTGTGCGCTGTCCTCGTCACCGTAGATTAATGCACTTTCCAGCGAGGGCAGCACAATTGCCACCGACCACTGCCACATGAGCACCACCGCCACAATCGCAAACGGCAAAAACGCATCCGTTTCGATGCCCAGGATACGTGTGGTTTGCGTGGAAAGCAGAATGGTCGCCAGCACAATCAGACCGGTGCCAGGTCCGCGCACAAAAAAGCTGAGCAATTCGGATTTGACGACCCGGTCTGGCACGCGGGAGCCAAAGAACGACAGCGGGTAGGACAGGAAAATCAGCATCAATACCACAATGGCGTTAGCGATGTTCACCAAAACCAGCACCAGCACACTAGACTCGCTGCCGGAGCCAATGAGCACGGAGTAGGGAAATGTGCCGATTGCCGGGGTGAGCATCGCCGCTTGCAGGTAGCCCATGCGCCGCCGTGTGGAGCGCGTGAGGCAGCGTTTGCGGGCACGCTGCACGTTGATGAATGCTAACCCGGTCGCAGAGAGGAAATACGCGACGTAGACGGGGAACAACACGCCTGCCCGCAAACTGGCAGCGTTGACGCCAAAGCGGTTGGTAGGTACTACTTGAATGAGCAAATCGCTAAATGCCACCAACAGCACAAACACGGTGCTCACAGCGTAAAGAATACGCACACCCAAACGTCGCCGCCCCCGCGACGGACGCCCAGTGGTTGCCAGCAGCGCGTCCGACAGGTGGAACAGCGCCGCCGGAATAAACGCCAAGCCCAGCCATTGCAGGCGCAGCGCGGTTTCGTAGCCCTGCTGGTTAGGGTTTAATGAGATGAACACGTCAGCAGTGTAGGCAATGGTGACGCAGGCGAGAACAGCACCCGATGTGCGGGCGACGCGGTCGCGCAGGTTGCGCCACAGGTTGTACAGCAGCATAGACGCCGCCACGATGACAATAGCAGCAGTGAGAATTTCATTGGTAAGTGAGAGAACCGCAGCGGTCAATGCAGGTACCCTCCTGGTATTAGCGTAAAGGTAGGCAAAAGAATACGGCAATATCGCGGTTTGTGAAGTATTGGTCGTTGAATCCGCAGAAGGTGTAACCCGCCTGCTGGTACAGCGCAATAGTTGGGTAGTTTTTTGTTTGCGCTAGGGCAATGATGCGGGTGGCACCGCGCCGCTGCGCCCATTGCTGCGCCGCACGCAGCAACCGCGCCCCAATCTCCGTGTGGCGTAGGGGTCTATCCACCGTGAGGAGAGTGAGGTTAGCGACCGCAGGCACAACGCCAACATGAATCACGACGTAGCCTAGTATGGCATTTTCGGCACTCGTCGCCACGATGAAACCATGTGCACCGTCCAGGGAGAGGCGGAGTTGTTCGGTGTCCGCCTGGTGATCCACTTCCATCTTGCGCGGCAAACGCTCTTCCCTGAAGTGAATGTTATGGCTCGCTAGGTCATTTTGCAGCGTCATCTGCCACACGAACGCCGTCTCGTAGCTGTGATCCAGCGCCACGCACTGCGGCACATCGTCAGCAACTGCATCCCGGATGATAATTTGGCGCTTTTTACTGTCCATGTGAGGTTTTGCTAGGCGAGGTAGGCGTCCCCGAAGGTGCCGCTAATGTCCACGTCAACGAGGGGTGCCTGGGGGTCTGCCTCTTTCGAGACGTACAAACCCGGTTCGGTTTCCACATAGCGCCGTTCATCTACGTGAACCTTAAACAAGCGCCCCTTTGCCACGCGCACGCGCACCTTGGTACCCAGCGGTGTTTCCAGGCGGATGTTGCCGAGCGACGAACGCAGCGCCAGCGGCACCAACGTCTCCACTGGGGCAACCACACGGATGTCCCCAAATCCGGTTGCGACCACGCCGCCTTCGATGACCAACCCGTCTAGGTTAAGGTCTACCGTGCCCAGGCTGGTGCTGATGAGCAACTGCCAGGGCAGGTCGGGTGCTAACGCCAAGTCCCAGTCTGCAAAGGCAATCCAGGGGGTAGCGGCACGCTCCAACTTCAGATGTGTATGAACGTCATCGACCTGTAGGGAGGGGCGGGCGTTGGGTGCGTAGTAACCTGCGATCAAGCGACCCTCGCGGGCGGGCTGCTGCACACGCACATCAATGTCCCCCGCACTGACTTCTAGCAGCGCTGCTTCTACACTGCCACGGGTGATACCAAACGTGCGTGTGCTGTCGTCCGGTGTGAAGTCCCCACGCAGCAAGATCACCACCCCTGCCATAACGAGCAACAGGGGCCACAATGCGGTGATGTCCAGGGGTCCTAGCAGCAGGAAGTTATCCAGCAGCAGGAGCAGCCCCACAGTCATGAGCAACAGGGGCCACACCACCGGACCGCGCGGTTCCTTCACGCTATTTGCCCGCACCTGCAACCACTACTCCTCGAACAGGTAGTCGCGCAGGATGACGTGGGCAGAGGACTGACGCAGACGGTTAAGCGCCTGTGCCTCTAGCTGGCGTACACGCTCACGGGTCACGCCGATGGTCTGCCCGACCTCTTCCAGCGTGTACACGCGCCCATCTTCCAGCCCATAGCGTAAGCGCAGGATTTGTGCCTCACGCGGCGGCAGGCGATCCAGCGCACCTTCAAGCTGCTCCTGCAACAGCGTTGAGGCAACTTCCTCTGCGGGGGCGGGGCTGTTGGCATCTTCGACAAAGTCACCAAACGTGCTGTCGCCCTCGTCGTCAATTGGCGTTTCCAGGCTTACCGGGCGGCGGGCAATTTCGAGCAGGTTTTCCACCTTATCCGGGGTGGTCTCCATGCCCTCTGCCATCTCACTGATGGTTGGTTCGCGCCCAAGCTCTTGCAGCAGGCGGAGCTGTACGCGGCGCATCCGATTGAGCTGGTCGCCCATGTGCACCGGCACGCGGATGGTACGCCCCTGGTCGGCAACAGCACGGCTCACTGCCTGGCGGATCCACCAGGTTGCGTAGGTGCTGAACTTGTGCCCGCGCTGGTACTCAAACTTGTTCGTAGCGCGGATCAAGCCGATGTTACCCTCCTGGATGAGGTCTAGGAACGGCACACCACGCCCGATGTACTTCTTCGCCACGCTAATCACGAGGCGAGCATTTGCACGGATGAGGTGCTCTTGCGCTGCCTCACCGTCGGCAATCACCTCACGCAGCGCGTACACGTCGTCCATCGGCAGGTCGTCGCCATACATCTCAAGGTGTTGCGCAGCAATCTCGGACTTTTCCATGCGCTTCGCCAGCTCAACCTCTTCTGCGGCGGTGAGCAATGGCACACGTCCCGCTTCCTTAAGGTAAAGCCCGACCACGTCGTCGGTTTCCAGCGCCTGCTGGTAGCCCGCATCCGCGCTCAGGTCTTCGTCGCGCCAGTTGCGCTCTTCGACGTCGTCCTCGGCAATCTCATCGGCAACGCTGTCCAAGTCATCGGACAGAGACATGTCGTTGTCGTCGCCGCCCATGCCGTTAACGTCGTTTTCGTTGTCGTCGTCCTCGTCCTCCATGGGCGCAGCAACTTCGACCCCAGCTTGCTCCAGCGCCTCTAGCACTTCGTCCATAAGCGCGACGTTCTTCTCCGGGTTCGGAATTTGCTCCAGCACGTCGTCTGAGGTGAGCACGTCGTTCTTCCTTGCCTTCGCCAGCAAGGTCTTCACAATGTCGTCTTTGTTGATCGTTTCGGTTTGTACTATGTTTGTCATTTATTTGTCGCCCAAGTCCATACACACAGAAGCCCTGCTATAAACGGTTAGCAAGGCGCGGTTAGCTTACTCTTACAGGTTAGACGAAACCAGCGGTGGGAACCTTACGCTGTACAGCGTAGAGCCTCGCATTGTACCACCACCTGTTGGTGTAAACAATAACGTATCGCGCAATTACTCGGTTGTCAAGTTAACTGGCAAGGTTCTTAATTGAAATCGTAGGAACTCTACCGCACGTGGCTCCACTAGGTAGATAACATCCCTGTCATCTACTGCTGTGTAGATCGCATCGCTCTGCGGCGTTAGCCCGCCGAAGAACAGTGCGTGTGCGGTGCCATCTGCTAACAAAACCTCTACTGTCAAAGCGCCGGGATTTTGCCGCACAAATCCAAATTGTGCAAGTTCTGTGTCCTCGGCAATCGAAATCGTTTGGGTGTAGGGCAGCAGCACCAGCGTGCGTGCCACCAGCGTCGCGTTTTCCGTATCGAGCGTGTCTGCCCCGTCTACCGCTTCGGGCAGTTGCCATGTGCCGTCCTCACCACGTGCGAGCAGCACCTCTTCGTTGGTGTTTGGGTTGCCGATGCGTATCGCCTGTATGTCCAACACGCGGAAGTCCGTCAGCACACGCGGCAGTGTGAGCAAGTCAGCACTCAGTTCGTCTGTGGGCGTGGGTTCCGCCCGGAACTGTGGCAGCGGCACGATTCCCCCCGCGCCCTGCCACACGACGACGATGAGCAGCGCAGCAAAAAGAACGCCCAGGATGAGTAGTGTTCTGCGGTTTTGCCGGGACTGCTGGGTGCGCTTCGTCATGCAAATGTCCTCCGGTACCACACCACAATCCCTGCTAGCAGCACGGTGAGTGGCACCACCACAATTGTTACAATGCCGATCACGTCTAGCTGCTGCCCGCTGACGAACATGGTCGGGATGGCGCTGGGGTTCGCGGCGAAACCAAACTCCACGTTTTCGTCCACGCCTGCCAGCCACAGCACACTCTCACCAAACAAAATCAGGTTGCCCTGTGCCCCGGCGTCCAGGTTACGGCTCATCACAAAGTCTCCATCGCCGATGAGCATTACCTTAGAGCCGTTGCCGCCGTTTTCCACGGTATCTTGCGCCCACACCACATAGTCAAAGGGACCTGTAGGGTCGATTGCCGGGTCTTGCTCAAACTCATTGCTTGATGACAAAGTCCCGAGGTCAGTTTCGGCGTAGCTCTGCGGAGACGACGACATGATGCGTCCATTGGCAACGGACGGAGGTCTGTCCGCAACTGCCTCAACGCGGCGTGCCAACCGAAAGAACGTGGTGCCGCCTGCCCTTTGCACAGCATTGCCAACGGGATGTTCCAGGAAGGTGGCTGCGGCGATCACATCTAACGGCGTTTCTATCTCATAGGGCGGGTCTACGATCACGGATTCATACGCCCGCAGCCCGTAGTTTTGCAGCAGATAATTTGCAAACGGCGTGCCTTCTGCCAGGAACTCATCGTCGTTGAACATGACATCTGCCAGGATGAGCAGGCTACCGCCCCGCCCAAGGTACTGCGAGAGCACACTCACCTGCGCGTCCGTCAGGCTGAAGGATGGGCGCGGCAAGACCACCACGGCGGCGTCATCCGGGATGGTGCCGCCTGCATTGGCAAGCTGCACCAGGTTAAGCGTCTCCGTCTGTACACCGCTCAGCCGCAGGGAGTTGTCCAGCAGGACAAGCCCCTCGTTGCTCTCATCGAACACACTAAGCGTCGCCAAGCTCTCCGCAAAGTAGACCTTAAACACGCGCTCGTTCAACATTCGTTGGATGGCGGCAGTTACGTCGCGTTCTTGCTTGTTCTGCCGGGAGACATAGGTGAGCGTATCGAAGTTCACGCTGCCGCTTTCGTCCAGCGTGGACACGAATATCTCACCGGACTGGGTCGCGCCGAAGCGCTGGGCAACGGCGGGCTGCTCATCCAGGTCAATATAGTGCACCTGCACACGCCCATCGGACTCAATTTCATACTGGCGCAAGAACTGATCGTCCAGCGCACGCTCTGCCAGTGCATCCGCACTGTAAAAGCCCGTGATCTGAATCGTGAGGTCGCCGGGCACGCGGTCTAGCACGTCAAACGTCGCATCGCTAAGCGAGAACTCACGCCCCAGGGTGGTGTCTACGGCGATGTTCGCCCGTGCCACAATGATGTACGTCAGCACGATGACGCCCAGCAGCAGTACCGCCGCCAGAATCGCCGTCGTGCCATAGCGGGCGCTGCGCCCGGTGAGCGTGGCAACAAAGTCCTTGGGTGCCACTGCTGCCCAGGCTACGAACCCCACCAGCCCGACGGCAAGTGCGATCACCACCACTGCGGAAACACGCACATACCACGCAAATGCGATGACTGCTAGCAGCAGCCCCACAACACCGATGAAGCCGAAAACCGTGCCCAATGCAGAGCGATCTAGCGTGATGTTGTCGTTGGTTCGGGTCATGGTTAGCGCATCCTTTGTGCTTCTACGGCGCGAGTGCTCACGTACAGCGCGAAGATCATCACACCCAGGAAGTACACCAAATCTTCCAGCCGTACTACACCGACTGCAAACGTGGTGGCATAGTGCCCCTGGAACGACAGCGTGCGCAGTAGGTTCGCCAGTTCGATGTTGGGCACGACTTCGCCCACAATGTTGCCCAGGTACAGGATGATGAGCACGGACGAACTGAGAAACGCCGCCACCACCTGATTTTCCGTCGTGGCGGAGAACAAAATGCCAATTGCCAGTGCCGCCCCACCATAGAGCCAGATGCCCATGTACGCCGCGCCCGCGTGCCCTAGGTCTGGCTGCTGGCGGAAGAACAACAGCGCGTACTGGTACGTTAGCGTGATGAGCAGCAAAATGGTGTAGTACGCCCACGCACTCAGGAACTTGCCGAGCACAATTGCCGTGTCCGTCACGGGCGCGGTGAGCAGCAGTTCCATCGTGCCCTCGCGCTTTTCCTCTGCGAGTGCCCGCATGGTGATCATCGGGGCGAAGAACACCAACGCCAGCGCCAGGAACGTCGGCACTGCACTGGGTGTAATCGACCGCGTCGTCACGCTGAACGTCAAATCCGCGTAGAACGCAATCCCCGTCAGGAACAGGAACGCCGCCGCCACGATGTACGGGATTAGCGATGTAAAGTAGCGCGTCATCTCGCGCCTAAAAATGATCCAGATCATGTGCATCAGGCACGTTCTCCGATCAAGCTTAAGAATATGTCTTCCAACGTCATGGAAACGGTTCGCATTTCCGTCAGGCGCAGCCCTGCTGTAGATACACGGTCGAACAGCGTTTCCCTCACTGCATCGCTCTCGATTTGTAGCTGGTAGCCCGCCCCGTCCGTCTGAACATCCACAATACCGGGGGTGCCCTGCAAGACGGCGGCAACTGCCGTCGGTTCCCCGCTGATTTCCACATACAGCCCGGCGATGCCCTGCAAGCGGCGGCGCAGTTCATCTGGCGTGCCCTGCGCGATGATGCGCCCCTGGTTGATAATTAGCAGGCGGTCGCACACTTGCTCTGCTTCCGTAAGGATGTGCGTGCTAAACAACACGCAGTGGTCGCGCCCCAGGTCGCGCACGGTTTCCCGCACCTCGATCACCTGCTGCGGGTCAATCCCGATAGTCGGCTCGTCCAGGATCAGCACTTCCGGGTTGTGAACAAGCGCCTGTGCCAAGCCCAAGCGCTGGCGCATCCCCTTGCTCAGGCTGCGCACCAGCTTGTCCCGCTTGAACGTCAACTGAACTGTCTCAATGACGGCATCCACACGGGTGCGGCGTTGTTTGCGGTTGTTCATGCCGCGCAGTTCTGCCCAGTAGCTCACGTATTCGCGCACGGTCATGTCCGGGTACAGCGGAACCCGCTCCGGCAGGTAGCCGACGTGTTCCTTGGCGTCCAGCGGGTCGACCGTGACATCGAACCCGGCAATGATGGCGGTACCGCTCGTCGGTGGGCTGTAGCCGGCGAGCATCCGCATGATAGTGGTTTTGCCTGCCCCGTTCGGACCGAGCAGACCCACAACCTCGCCCTGCTGTGCGACAAAGCTTGCGTCGTGCACAGCGGTGAAGTTTCCGTAATTTTTAGTGAGTTGTTTTGCTTCTATCATAACGTTCATGCTAACGAGAATGGCGTGGGCGCGTCAACGCACCTGAACACTTCTGCACAACGCCCTAACAGCTTCCTAACCTTGCTGCCGGGTTCGTGGGGTGCCAGCGCGGGCAGCAATTCCTTGACGGGCGCGGACGGATTGCGTACACTCTTGGCAAAATTATGCGCAGTGGGTTTTTCGCAGAGATGATTCGCACACCCTACCCACAACTACACATGCGTCGTCGCAGCCGCCGTCTCCCTTAGTGGGTCGCGGAGGTGTTTTGCGCGGGCAGTCCCCAAACTGGGTACACGCCTAAAACCGAAACAGCAACCATCCCCCTGACCGAAAAGTAACGGCAGGGGCTTTTTGTTCTACGCAATGTGGATACCAACATGACCCAAGGCAACATCCGCGTGGGGGTCTATGGTGCGGCGGGCTACGCCGGGCAAGACCTAATCGAAATCCTGAGCAAGCACCCGAATGTGGAACTCGTGTTCGCAACGTCTGGCACGTACACCGGGCAACCCGTACCCGGAACCTTCATCTACTATGTAAAACCGGAGGATGCCCCCTACACCGATGTGGATGTGGTCTTCCTCGCGCTGCCGCACACCGTTTCCGCTGCGACTGCCGCCAAAGTGCTGGACGCAGGCGTGAAGGTGATTGACCTCTCTGCTGACTTGCGGTTGGACACACCGGAACGGTACCAGAAGTGGTATGACACTGAGCACCCACACCCAGAACTGCTGCCGACCGTCTACGGGCTGCCGGAAATCAACCGGGACAAGCTGCACGGAGCGCAACGTGTCGCTGTGCCAGGTTGCTACCCCACCACCACGCTACTGGGGCTGGTGCCGCTGCTGCGGGCGGAGGTTATCGCTGCGGACACCCCCATTATTGTGGACGCCAAGAGCGGCGTGAGCGGCGCGGGGCGCAAGCTGAAGGACAACCTCATGTTTGTGGAGGTGTTCGGGAACCTGACGCCCTACAACCCGGGGCGTAAACACCGCCACGTCGGGGAAATTGAACAGGAAATGGCAAAGTTCGGCTACCGTGGTCATTTGATCTTCGTGCCGCACCTGCTGCCCGTAGACCGGGGGCTGATGGCGAGCATTTACGTTTCGCTGAACTACCACATCACCAGCGACCGTGTGCGTGCACTTTACCAGGACTGCTACGACGGCGAACAACTCGTCGAGTTGCTGCCACTGGGCGAACAGGCAACACTTAAACATGTTGTGCGCCGCAACCACTGTACAATTAGCCTGACGCCGATCACCGAGCGTTACCTGCACATCACCAGCGTGACCGACAACCTGCGCAAGGGCGCTGCCGGGCAGGCGGTGCAGTGTTTTAACCTGATGTTTGATCTACCGGAGACAACCGCACTACTATGACCACACTTAAGCCCATTGTTGTCAAAATTGGCGGGCACGACATCGCAGACTACACCTTCCTTGATGAACTGCCCGGCGTTGTCCAACAGGCAGAAACCCCTGTTATCATCGTGCACGGCGGCGGCGTGGAAATCAGCGACCTTCAGCGTAAGCTAGGGATCGCACCCCGCTACGTGGACGGCGTCCGCATTACCGACATCGCCTCCTTACGTGTCGTGGAGATGGTCCTGTGCGGCACCGTCAACACGCGCCTTGTGGGGCGGCTAATTGCAGGCGGCATTGATGCACAGGGCATCAGCGGTGTTGACCGGGGCATTATCCGTGCCCAGCAGATGCCGCACGAGACCGAAGACATGGAGTTCACCGGGCAGGTAACCCATGTGCGCGGCGATGTGCTGCTGGCAATGGCACAGCAGGGCATCACCCCGGTGATTGCGCCCGTGTGCATGGGCGATAACGGCGAGGCGCTGAACGTAAATGCCGACCATGTGACGGGGGCAGTCGCCCAGGCAGTGCAGGCGTCTCGTGTGGTGTTCATCACCAACGTTGAGGGCGTGATGGAAAACGGCGAGGTGCGTCAAACCATCACATCGGTGGAGGCGGCACGCATGATTGACGAGGAAATTATCTTCGGCGGCATGATCCCGAAGGTGCGTACTGCGCTGGCAACGCTAGAACGTGGCGTGCCGCGGGCGGTTATCACCAACCTTGCCGGGCTGCGCACACACGGCGGCACCGTTTTCTCTCGTGAACAGGTTGTTTCCGCATCGGAGCACAAGTAACAAAATTCGTGAGCACGGCGGCATTCCGCACCGGGGTCGCTATCAACATGACATCAGTGGCATGTATTCATCATAAGAAGGAATTTTTACACCCATGGTGACAACACAATCTCCCTCCCAAACCTATACGGATGACATCATCCAGAGCGAGGCGGACAACCTCGTGAACACCTACACACGCCCACCGTTCATGCTGGTGCACGGCGAGGGCGTCACGCTGTACGACAGCGAGGGCAACGCCTACCTGGACTTTGTGGCGGGCATCGCCGTGAACGCACTGGGCTACAGCGACCCGGAAATCGTGGAGACTATCGAGCAGAGCGCGAAGGGGCTGCTGCACGTCAGCAACTTGTACTACACTGCCCCACAGGTGGAACTGGCGAAGATGCTAGTGGAGCGGTCTTTTGCGGATAAGGTTTTCTTTTGCAACAGCGGCGCGGAGGCGAACGAAGCGGCGATCAAGTTTGCTCGCAAGCGCTCCTACCAACGTGGGGAAAGCGACCGCACGGAACTGGTTGCATTTACGGGCAGCTTCCATGGGCGCACCATGGGTGCGCTGGGGCTAACCGCCCGTGAAAAGTACCAGAAGCCCTTCCGCCCGCTGCTGATCGGCATCACCATCGCGGAGTACAACAACCTTGAGAGCGCGGCCGCCGCCATCACTGACAAGACCGCTGCCGTGTTCGTGGAGCCAGTGCAGGGTGAAGGGGGCATCAACACAGCGACAGCGGAGTTCTTGCGGGGGCTGCGCAAGCTATGCGACGAGCGCGGTGCGCTGCTGGTGTGTGACCAGGTGCAGTGCGGCATGGGGCGTACAGGCGATGTGTTCAGCCACTCGTTTAGCGGCATAGAGCCAGACATGATTACGCTTGCGAAGTCGCTGGGCGGTGGGCTGCCCATTGGCGCAGTGCTGGCGAGTGATGCAGTTGCGCAGCACATCGAACCCGGCGACCACGGCTCCACATTTGCGGGCGGGTTGCTGGTCACGCGGCTGGCACAGGTGATTGTACAGCGCATCAGCGAGCCGGCGATGCTGGCGCATGTGAGCGAGGTGGGCGAATACCTGCGGGCGCAACTTCGCAAAATCGAGAGCAAGCACATTGTTGAGGTGCGGGGGCGCGGGCTAATGTGCGCCATGGAACTGGACACTGCTGCGGCACCTGTGATCGAGGCGGGTTACAAGCACGGGCTGCTGCTGGTTAATGCAGGTGCGAACGTAGTGCGCTTTGTGCCGCCGCTGGTGATTGAGCAAGCGCATGTCGATACGATGATCGCCCGGCTGACATCCGCCATGGGTGACGCGGGCTTGATGGAATAACGCGATGGCGACGGTCAAACCGAGTATCGAACATGTTGACGGCTTCCGGGTGGCAGGTGTACACGCCGGGCTGAAGAAAGCCAATCAGCTAGACTTTGCGCTGTTTGCCAGCGACACCGACTGCGCAACCGGGGCGCTGTTCACCACCAACACGGTTAAAGCAGCGTGCGTGCTGGTAGATATGGAACACGTTGCCAGCCACAGCAGCACCATCCGGGCGGTTGTGGTCAACACCAAGGTTGCCAACGCTTGCACCGGGCAGCAGGGCATCGACAACGCCAAAGCCACCGCCAAACTGCTGGCAGACAAGCTAGGCTGTGCGCCAGAGCAAGTGCTGGTGCTCTCCACGGGCGTGATCGGTCCGCAGTTGCCGATGGGTAAAATCACGGATGGGGTGAACCTGTCTGCTGACGCGCTAGGAAACTGCTGGGCAGACGCGGCCGACGCCATTCGCACGACGGACACGCGCACCAAGCTCGCGTCTGCCTTGGTAGAGCTGAGCAGCGGCAAAATCGTACAGGTCGCCGGGGTGAGCAAGGGCAGCGGCATGATTGCGCCTAACATGGCGACGATGCTGGCGGTGCTGGTGACGGATGCGGCACTCACGCCAGAAGAAACGCAGGGTTTGCTGGCAACAGCGAACGAAACCACGTTCAACCGCATCGTTGTGGATGGTGACACCAGCACCAACGATACCGTGTTCCTGCTGGCCAACGGTGCCAGCGGCGCAGGACCGGAAACTGACGCCGACCGCATCGCTTTTGCAGACGCGCTAGAGGGCGTATGCCGCAAGCTGGCACAGGACATCGTGCGGGACGGTGAAGGCGTGACCAAGTTCATGACGCTGCATGTCCTTGGCGCGGAGAGCGACACCGACGCCCGGCAGATTGCCAACACCATTGCCACTTCCCCACTCGTGAAGACCGCGTTTTTCGGCAGCGATGCCAATTGGGGGCGTATAGTCGCAGCAGCGGGGCGGGCAGGTGTGCCATTTGACCCAGCGCGGGCGACGCTACTGGTGCAGGCAGGCGAATCGCTGGAGGTGACGCCGGGGAATGGCGCGGTGATGCTGTTCCAGGATGGGATGCCGACCGACTATACTGAAGACGATGCCATGGCGGTAATGGCGAACGACGCGATTACTGTGCGGTTGAACTGCGGCATTGGCAGCGGCGCAGCGGTTGTGTGGACGTGTGACCTGAGTTATGACTACGTGAAGATCAACGGGGACTACCGGACATGACACCGGGCGTACTTGTACTAGAAGATGGGCGCGTGTTCCCTGGCACGGGCTTCGGCGCGGAGGGTGTGCAGACGGGTGAGGTGGTGTTTAACACTGCCATGACCGGCTACCAGGAGATCCTGACAGATCCATCCTACTATCGCCAGATTGTGACGATGACCGTGCCGCATGTGGGCAACACGGGCGTCAACCCGGACGACGTGGAATCTGCCAAGATATGGGTATCCGGCTTTGTGGTGCGGTCACTTAGCCCGGTGGTGAGCAACTGGCGCAGCCACGCTACCCTGCACGAGTACCTGGAGACGCAGGGTATCATCGGACTCACAGGCGTTGCTACGCGTGCACTGGTGCGGCACATCCGCACAGAGGGTGCCATGCGTGCTGTGATTGCGACCGGCAGAGCAGCAGCAGACACCGATGCGCTGCTCAAAATGGCACGCGAGTCGCTGGATATGTCTGGCGCTAATTTGGTGGATGAGGTCACGACTGCTGAGGCGTACAACTGGACGGAGCGCAGCGACCCGCAATGGTACCAGGATCACCACTACGACCCACTGGGGCCGTTGATAGTGGCCTACGACTACGGCATTAAGCGCAACATCCTGCGCATGATGACCGACCGTGGTCTGCGGGTGACGGTGGTGCCTGCCCGCACCCCCGTGGACGACGTGCTCGCCATGAAGCCCGACGGCGTGTTCTTGAGCAACGGTCCTGGCGACCCGGCGGCAGTTGATTATGCGATTGACAACGCAAAATCCCTGCTGGGTAAAACGCCTGTGTTCGGTATTTGCCTGGGGCACCAGATATTGGCGCTGGCGCTGGGTGGGGAAACCGAGAAAATGCGCTTTGGGCACCGGGGCGGCAACCAACCGGTGAAGAACCTGCTCACGGGCGTGGTGGAAATTAGCTCACACAACCACGGCTTTGCCGTGAGCGAGGACAGTGATCTCGGTGGGGCGGAGGTCACGCACGTCAACCTGAACGACAACACCATTGAGGGCATCCGCCACAAGGAGCTAGGTGCGTTCAGTGTGCAGTACCATCCGGAGGCAGCACCGGGGCCGCACGACTCGCTGTATCTGTTTGATGAGTTCGTCAAGCGCGTGAAAAAAGAGGCATCCGAACCCGCAGGAGAATAAACTTAGCGTTCTAGGGGGTTACGATCTATGGCTACGGCACGCACGTCAACATTCATGAATGAGACTCTGAACTTTTTGGCATCGACACCAACGCCACAAGACATCGTTGCCTATCGCCCCCCAGATGCACTTAAGGCACGCTCCCATCACCTGCATGAGCGTAACCGCAAGGACGCACTGACCGATGCTGAGCGAATGGAGTTCGACGAGTTGCGCCGGATGAACCATTTTATGAATCAACTGAAGATTCGTGCTCGGCTCAGGCTGGAAGCGTCAGACGATGAGTAAAACTTACGTTAGTCCTCAAATTCGGCGTTTCGTACTTGAACGGGCGCGAAATTGCTGCGAATACTGCCTTATTGGTGATAGTGTTTTGAAATCAGCATGTTGTCGCCACAGCAGCAATACTAACCATTAAAAAGGATTAGAATAATCATGGCAGATAAAATTCGGTGGGGCATCATCAGCACGGCAAACATCGGGCGGGGCAAAGTCATCCCGGCAATTCAGCAGTCCAGCAACGGTGAGGTGGTTGCTGTTGCCAGCCGTGACCAAGCGCGTGCCCAGGCATTCGCTGATGAACTCGGTATTCCGCAGGCATTTGGCAGTTACCAGGAAATGATTGACAGTGGCGAAGTAGACGCGATTTACAACCCACTGCCGAACGATGGTCACGCGCCATGGAGCAAGAAGTGTGCAGACGCAGGCATCGCCATATTATGCGAGAAGCCGCTCACACTGAATGCGGAAGAAGCACAAGAAACGATTGATTACATTGTGGAAAAAGGCGTGCTGTTTGCGGAGGCATTTATGTACCGCTTTCACCCACAGTATGATGCCGTGCGGCAGCTCATCGCGGACGGCGCAATCGGTGACATTCGGGTCATCAACGCCACGTTCACGTTCATGAACACCAACCCGGATAACATCCGACTGGTGCCGGAGATGGGCGGCGGCGGCCTGATGGACGTGGGCTGTTATTGCATCAACGCCATGCGCTTGCTCACAGGTGAGGAACCGGACGGTGGGCAGGCGTTTGCACGGTATCATGCCGATACGAACGTGGATATGTCTGCAAGTGCGGTGCTGTCATTCCCATCCGGCGTGATCGGTCATTTTGACTGCGGCATGGAAACGCATCGCACCAATATGGTCGATATTCGCGGCACCGCTGGCAGAATCCGCCTGGAAAATGCCTTCATCCCAGAGCCAGACGAGCCGCAGGTTGTGCGCTTTTGGCGCGGCACCAACGACCCGCAGTACGACGAGATGACCGTGGAAGCGGCAAACCAGTACACACTGATGGCAGAGGACTTTGCCGACGCGCTGCTGAACAACAGCCCGTTCCGCTTCCCCGTGCAAGACGCGGTGAACAACATGATTGTAATTGACAATTTGCGGGCATCGGCGCAGGGGCAGGATGGGTATTGGTATTAAGTGTTGAGTAATGATTTAACAGGAAAATATTGTGGATACCCCCAAAGTTATCACTGAAAGCGATTTGTTCGACCTGGCAGCGGCGGGTGAATGTTTCGAGGTGGTTCACGGTCAAATGGTGGAGGTGGAGGTGACCGGAGAACAACATGGCAGAATTGAGTTCAAACTTCTTCTCAAAATGGGGAATTATGTCGTCCAAAATGATCTGGGGACGCTTTATCCGGGTGATATGTCTTTTGTGTTGGCTGGTGACGAGGACAATATTGTTCTGCTGCGTGAGCCAGATGTGGCGTTTGTGGCAAAGGAAAACATGCGCTCTACCGAAAAGTATCTCTATCAAGCGCCAGAATTAGCCGTGGAAATCATCTCACCTTCACAGAGTTTTCAAGAGTTGATGGATAAAGTAGGTGAGTATTTGCAGTATGGCGTTCGGGAGGTTTGGCTAGTCCAGCCGAAATCCAAACGTATCCATATGTTTTTCCCGGATAACCGATTTGTGGTTTATAAAGATGACCAGACACTTGAGAGTGAGGTTATCGACGGGTTCAAGTTGAAGCTGAGCGATATTTTTTGATGAATGCTGTCAATCCAGTTTTCTGGAATGGTGAGCTACTTGGACAACTTCACAATTTCCAGACCGATCATGGATATTTAGAAGGTGATATCACCTTTGAGTCGGGTGAGATAGCAGAAAAGTTTGTAGCAGCATTGAATGTTTGGCTGGATGGGAAATCCACATTGCGCGAGCGGTTTGATGCGCTTGGACGCAATATGGACAAAGCGGTTTGGGTATCCTTACGTGAGCATGATGCCCCAACGTATTTTGTTTGGCACATCGAAAATGTCGAGACGCAGGTTAATTCAAAGGCTCATTTAGCGATGAAACTGCTGGTCATGTAGGGACGTTCCATGGAACGTCCGCCGCCTGAACGTACGACGACGCGAAAATCTTTTTTTGCAGGGCGGACGCGCAGAAGCGCGTCCCTACAGGTTACAACGGTTGCGTAACAGTGTCATGTTGTGTTCCAACGCGGATAACGCAGGCGTTGCCAGTGTAATTAATAGTTGAGAATTGACGACAAGAGATAAATGCCAAAAAGAAGAAACATCGAAACCGTTATAGCCATCGATTCCAGCCGCAATTTCAAAAGTTTAGTGGTGGGGGTTGCAATCCTTCTGGTACTGGTTTCATGTCGTACAAACACACGACTGGATACTCTGTTCTACCGTACAGAGTATACGAGCCAGACAATCACGGATGATTTAAGAACGGAGATTTGCCTCGACATAGAGGCACAGGGCTACCAATTCGATATCTTCGAAGCCTACTATTCTGTTGAGCAGATCACCTACCCTGACGGAACGCAGATTAAATTCACCTCGGATGATGTAACAATTCAGGTACGTGAGATCACAGGCATCAACAGACAATTTGGGAGAGAAGAACAAATCTCAGACGAGGAACTGGAACGGCTTGTAGCGAAAGCCAATGAGACCTGTGCTGCTATCGAGTCAGTAGCCGGGGATGTGCTGGGCACAACGGTGAATACCCGCGTGAGCTCATACGACTATGTTACAGGCACCGTTATACTGTATCAGGGTGAATGTGGTGAATTATACGCTCCATCGCCATCATTCGGAAGCTATGCGAATCCAGAACAATTTGAAGCATCTATCTGCACATCCAGCCTGTATTCGCTCAGTTCCGGAAACTAAAAACTAATAGCTAAAAACTGACAACTACACAAATGCCAAAAAGAACAGACATCAACACCATCATGGTCATCGGCTCCGGTCCCATCGTCATCGGGCAGGGTTGTGAGTTCGACTACAGCGGCGTGCAGGCGTGCAAGGCACTCCGTGCGCAGGGCTATCGCATTGTGCTCGTGAACTCTAACCCCGCCACCATCATGACCGACCCGGAATTTGCCGACGCGACCTACATCGAGCCCCTGACGGTCGAAATTGCCGAGCACATCATCGAGGCGGAGCGTCCAGACGCGCTGCTGCCCACCGTGGGCGGGCAAACCGCCCTTAACCTCGCGCTAGCGCTGCATCAGCAGGGTGTGCTGGGCAAACACGGCGTGGAACTCATCGGTGCCAAACCGGAGAGCATCGAAGTTGCCGAGGACAGACAGCTATTCAAAGATGCCATGGACGAGATTGGGCTAAAGTCCCCGGCAAGCGAGGTGGTCAAAACCGTAGCGGACGCGCTGCGCGTGGCAGAGCGCCTGAGCTACCCGGTGCTGGTGCGCCCGTCGTTCACGCTGGCGGGCAGTGGAGGCGGCGTTGCCTACACGCCGGACGAACTGCGTGAGATTGCTGCACGGGGCATCAAGCAAAGCCCGGTGGACAGTGTGCTGATTGACGTGAGCTTGCTGGGCTGGAAAGAGTACGAAGTCGAGGTGATGGCTGACCACAACAGCAACTTTGTCATCGTGTGCACGATTGAAAACCTTGACCCGATGGGCGTGCACACCGGGGACAGCATCACGGTCGCGCCTGCGCAAACCCTCACCGACCGCGAGCTACAACGCCTGCGGGACATGGCGAAGGCAATCTTCAAGAAGATCGGTATTGCTACGGGCGGCGCTAACGTGCTGTTCGCTGTCAGTCCGGTTGTCGGCGATGTGTATGTGATCGAGATGAACCCGCGCGTGTCGCGCTCGTCTGCGCTGGCAAGCAAGGCTACTGGCTTCCCGATTGCGAAAATCGCGGCGCTGCTGGCGGTGGGCTTCTCGCTCGATGAAATTCCGAACGACATCACCCGCGTCACGCCCGCCAGCTTCGAGCCGTCCCTGGACTATGTGGTCGTGAAGATCCCGCGCTGGGACTTCAAAAAGTTTGATGGTGTGGACGAAGTACTGGGGCCGCAGATGAAAGCGGTGGGCGAAGTGATGGCGATTGGGCGCACCTTCCCGGAGGCGCTGCAAAAGGGCATCCGGGCGCTGGACATCGGCATCAGCGGGTTTGGTACGAACATGGAAACCGTGCCGGCGGAGATGCTGCGCGTACCCACGGCACAACGCTTGTATCAGGTGGCGGCGGCACTGCACAGTGGCACTCCCCTGGCGGAAGTGGAGCAAAACACAGGCTTTGACCCGTGGTTCATCCGGCAAATGGCGGACATCATGGCGATACATGACGCGGTGCTCAGCCAGGGGCTGACGCTGGACAAGCTAGACGCCGATGACTTCCGCAAACTGAAAACGCACGGCTTCAGCGATGCCTACGTTG